>NZ_SOFM01000027.1:0-147246 GCF_004402705.1 Cryobacterium mannosilyticum
CCGCGACCCCGCCCCCGCTGCCGATCCCCGCGCCTGCCCCCACCCCCGCGCTTCGGCGGTTCCGGGCGCGCGCCGCCGCCCCCGCTCCGCTGGAGGCCGAGACCCCGGCCCCCGAGACCCCGGCGATTCCCGCGCCGCTCATCGAGCCCGCGCCGACCATTGCCATGGCGGCCCAGCCCGATGCGACCCCGCCCGACGCGGCCGAGCCGCACGGGACCCCGCCCGACCTGACGACTCGCGCAGTCGCCGAGCCCGAAGCGATCCTGCCCGAGACCCGCCAGGCCCGCAGGCTGGCAGAGGCGGCCGGGACGGACCAGCCGCCGACGCCGGCACCGAACGCGGCACCCACCGTGGCCATTCCGGCCGGACCCGCGGCATCCGCCGGCGCTGCCGGCCCGGTCGGCCCGGACGCCCCCGGTCGCCGCCGCGGACCCGGCGGCCGGTCGCCAGCACGCCCGGGCGTGTTCGGCGGGCTGCCTCCCCGGCTGGTCTGGATCGCCGGCGCACTGCTCGCCGTGATCGTGCTGGTCGGCCTCTTCTTCCTCGGCCGCCAACTCGTCGGCGGCATCGCCCCGGCCGCCGTGGCCACGTCCAGCGCGGCCGCGACCCCGACCGCCACGCCGCCCCCCACGGCCGCCCCGGAGCCCACCGGCCCCCAGCCGGTCGGCGTGCACAAGTGGAACACCCTCTTCGGCGGCGAATGCCTGCAGCCGTACGTGTCGCCGTGGGAGGAAGACTTCACCGTCGCCGACTGCGCCGCCCCGCACGCCGCCCAGCTGGTCTACCGGGGCACCTTCCCCGGGGATGCCGCCGCCGCGTTCCCCGGTGAGGAAGCCCTGGCCTCGCAGATCAACCTGCTCTGCAGCGCGACCGGCGTGATCGACCTGCCCGCGGCCGCCGAGTTCGCCGACGTGCAGGTGCAGGGCAGCTACCCGGTCACCGCTGAACAGTGGGCGAAGGGCCCGCACTACTACTACTGCTTCGTCAACCGGTCAGGCGGCGAGCCGCTCTCCACGAGCGTCGCCGGCCCCGGACCGGCCCCCGCCGGCTGACGAGGAACGCCGGCTGTCGAGGCGCGTCAGCTGTCGAGGCCCGTCAGCGTTAGATCTCGTCCGACAGCAACGGTTCGCGGGCGACGAGCTCGTGCACACCCGAGATGATCTCGTCGGGGCGGAACGGGTAGCGGCGCACCTCGGCCTCGTCGCTGATGCCGGTCATCACAAGGATCGTGTGCAGCCCGGCCTCGATCCCGGCGACGATGTCGGTGTCCATCCGGTCGCCGATCATGGCCGTGTTCTCCGAGTGCGCGCCGATCTTGTTCATCGCCGAGCGGAACATCATCGGGTTGGGCTTGCCGACGACATACGGCTCCATCCCGGTCGCCTTCGAGATGAGGGCGGCGATCGCGCCCGTCGCGGGCATCGGGCCGTCGGCGCTGGGGCCGGTCGCATCCGGGTTGGTCGCGATGAAGCGGGCACCGGCCAGCAGCAGACGGATCGCCTTGGTGATCGCCTCGAACGAGTAGTTGCGGGTCTCCCCGACGACGACATAGTCGGGGTTCGTCTCGGTCATGATGAAGCCGGCCTCGTGCAGCGCGGTCGTCAGGCCCACCTCGCCGATCACGAAGGCGGTGCCACCCGGCGCCTGCGACTTGAGGAAGTCGGCGGTGGCGAGGGCGGAGGTCCAGATCCGCTCTTCCGGCACGATCAGGCCGGACGCGCGGAGGCGGGCGCTCAGGTCTCGCGGGGTGAAGATGGAGTTGTTGGTGAGCACCAGGAACGGCGTTCCGGCGTCGGTCCAGTTCTGGATCAGTTCGGCCGCGCCGGGCAGCGGGCTGTTCTCGTGTACGAGCACACCGTCCATGTCGGTGAGCCAGCATTCGATCTCGTCGCGGCGTGTCATTGGGCGCTCCTCAGGGTCGACCCAAGCCTAGCCGGGGCGGGTTTCCGGGCGGTTACAGCGTCAGCCAGATCGACGCGGCGGCATCGGGGTGCAACGGGCGGATGCGCCCGCCCGGCAGGCGCACCGCGCCCGCCTCGAGCACGGTCAGGGTGCTGCCCGGCCCGATCGACTCGGCGGCGAGATCGCGCAGGATTCCCGGGTCGCGGTCGCTGATCCGCAGCACCGTCCCCGCGTGGCCGGGCGCGGCATCCGCCAGCAGGATCGCGGGCACGCGCACCAGGCTGCCGTCGGCGGCGGGGATCAGGTCGCCGTGCGGGTCGGCGCCCGGTCGGCCGAGCCGCTCGTCGATCGCTTCGAGCAGCCGGTCGGAGAGCGCGTGCTCGAGCACCTCCGCCTCGTCGTGCACCTGGTCCCAGTCGTAGCCCATCTCGCGCACGAGCCAGGTTTCGACCAGGCGGTGCCGGCGCACCACCGCGCTTGCGCCGAGGAAACCCGACCGGGTGAGCCGGAGCGGCCCGTACGGCACATGCGTGATCAGCCCCGCCGCGGCGAGCTTCTTCACCATCTCGGTGACGGATGACGGCGCCACGCCGAGGCGCGAGGCGAGCACCGAGGGGGTGATCGGCTCCGGCTGCCATTCGGTGTGCGCGTAGATGGTCTTGAGGTAGTCCTCCACCGCGGGGGTGGACACTGCCGTGGGTCGCCTGGTCATCCGGATCCCGGCCTCAGGCGCCGGTGAAGATCAGCACGAGCAGCACCACATTCAGGGCGACGAGCAGCACGGCGGCGACGATACCGGCGGCGGTGGTGAACCACCGGTTCGTGTAATCGCCGAGAACGTCCCGGCGGGAGGTCAGCCAGATCAGGGGGATCAGAGCGAACGGGATGCCGAAGGAGAGCACCACCTGGCTGAGCACGAGGGCGAGGGTCGGGTCGAAGCCCAGCCCGAGGATGAGCAGGGCGGGGATGAGCGTGACCAGGCGGCGCAGCAGCAGGGGAACGCGGATGTGGAGCAGGCCGTGCATGATCTCCGCGCCGGCATACGCGCCGACCGACGTCGACGCGAGCCCGGATGCGAGCAGCCCCACCGCGAACAAGGTCGCGACGAGAGGGCCGAGGCTGGCCTGCAGGGCGGCGTAGGCGCCGGGCAGGCTGTCCGTTCCGGGCGCGCCCTGCAGGGCGGACGCGGCGAGCAGGAGCAGGGCCAGGTTCACGGTGCCGGCGATCGCCATGGCGATCGAGACATCCCACCTGGTCGCCCAGAGCAGCCGGCGAGTCGCCGTCGACCCGACGATGTCGGGGAACCGGTCCCTGGCCAGGGCCGAGTGGGCGTAGATGGCGTGCGGCATGATCGTGGCGCCCAGGATCGACGCGGCGAGGAGCACGGAGTTGGCACCCTCGAAGCGGGGCACCAGCCCGCCCGCGACCCCGGCGGCATCCGGCGGGGCGAAGAAGACGCCGGCGGTGAAGCCGACGGCGATGATCAGGAGCAGCGCCAGCACGACCTTTTCGAAGCTGCGCGGACCGCGGCGGGTCTGCACCGTGAGCACGAGCATCGAGATGACGCCCGTGATGATCCCGCCGGCCAGCAGGGGGAGGCCGAACAGGAGGTAGAGGGCGACCGCGCCGCCGATGATCTCGGCCAGGTCGGTGGCCATCGCCACCAGTTCGGCCTGCATCCAGTACAGCCTCCGCCCGAGCGGCCGCCGCAGCCGCGCCCCGAGGATCTCCGGCAGGCTCGAGCCGGTGACGATCCCGAGTTTCGCCGAGAGGTACTGGATCAGCCAGGCCATCAGGTTGCCGGCGATGACCACCCAGACCAGCAGGTAGCCGAAGCGCGCCCCGGCCGTCATGTTGCTCGCGACATTGCCGGGGTCGAGGTAGGCCACGCCCGCCACGAGGGCCGGCCCGAGCAGCCAGAGCAGGCGAGTGGATGCGATGGTGGCCGGTTGCGCGCGGACCGGCACCTGCGTCGTCCCAGATTTAGGCATACCGAAATCATAGCCTCGCGGCGGCTCCCCGTCGTCCCCCTAGATCGCCTCTTTCGGTCGAGACCGACCCGCGCGCCGGTCGGTTTCGACCGAAACGGCAGATCTCGACGACGAGGGGAGTCGGGCAGGGAGCCGGCCGGGCCGGGATACGGTTGCAGGGTGACTGAATCGCTCAACCCGACGCCCGAGCTCTCGACCCATGGCGTCGGCCCCTGGCCGGGCGATCTCCCCGAGGAGTCCTTCTACGACCCGGAGCTGCTCGAGCACGGCGACACCCGCAACGTGATCGACCGGTACCGGTACTGGTCGATGGCGGCGATCGTGGCCGACCTGGACGAGAAGCGGCATCCGTTCCACGTCGCCATCGAGAACTGGCAGCACGACATGAACATCGGTTCGATCGTGCGCAGCGCCAACGCGTTCGCCGCCGACACCGTGCACATCATCGGCCGGAAGCGCTGGAACAAGCGCGGCGCGATGGTCACCGACCGCTACCAGCATGTGCTGCACCACCCGGATGTCGCGGCCTTCGTCGCCTGGGCCGCCGGCGAGGAGCTGCCGATCATCGCGATCGACAACGTGCCGGGCAGCGTCATCATTGAAACCTTCCGCTTCCCGGAGCGCTGCGTGCTGCTCTTCGGGCAGGAGGGCCCCGGCCTTTCCGAGGAGGCGATCGCCGCCGCCGACGCCGTCGTGGAGATCAGCCAGTTCGGCTCGACCCGGTCGATCAACGCCTCGGCCGCGGCCGCCGTGACCATGCACGACTGGGTGCTCCAGCACCGGTTCTGAGCCTCGCCTCGGCTGCCCCCAGCATTGGGGGCGCCCGGATCTGGCTTTCCCGGAACCGGAAACGATAGATTCTCAGAAGATGTTTGTCCGGGGGGCAAATTCTCGGGGCACGTGAACCGAGGGGCGTGTGCATCGATTTGTCCGATGCGCCATGCCCCTGGAGTCTCCCGTGCCACAGCCCCGCCCCCGCCCGCGCCACCAGAAGCGACAGGTGCTCTTCGGAGGCGGTTTCCTCGCCCCGGCCCGCGCGCACATCCGCATCACCGCCGGCGTGCTGGCCGGCCTGCTCGTCGCCGTCGGCCTGACCCTCGGCGTGGTCGTCGCCCCGGCCAGCGCCGACGCGCTGATCTCACTTTCCGCCACCTCGACCGGCACCATCCTCGCCGGCGAGGACGCGACCGTCACCCTCACCGCCAGCGGACCGAGCGGGTCGACCGCCGACTACTACAACCTGGCCTTCCGCTACGAGCTCCCGACCGGGGTGGCCTACGTCGCGGGCAGCGCGAAGAGCGCCACCGTGCCCGCCCTGCCCGACCCCACCATCGTGGTCATCACCGACTCGGCCGGGCCGCCCGCGCTCACCCACCAGGTGCTGATCTGGACGAACCTCGCCGACCTCCCTCACGGCACCACCCCCGGTTTCAGCTTCGGGATCAAGCCGGATGCCGACGTCTACCCGGTCGGTTCTCCCATCCCGGGCGCCGCCGCCGTCTACGCCCAGACAAACCCGCGCCTGCTCGCCAGGTTCGACAAGGACACCGGCATCGTCGTCGCCGGCAGCTTCGCCGCCTCGGATGCCGTCAGCCCGCAGGCCACCAGGGTCGCCGCGATCAAGGTGACCAAGAGCGAACCGAGCCCCGAGCATGAGCTCATGCGGGGCGTGCACAACGAGGGCAGGGTCTACACGATCGCCACCCGCAACACCGGCATCGCCCCCACCGATGGCGTCGTCCTCGTCGACTACCTGCCCGCCGGACTCGAGTTCCTCGGCTGCGGAGCGACCGACAACAGCGCCGCCGTGGAATACCCGGGCTCCGGGCCCGTGCGCGCAACCCTCACCGGCGGCGAAGTCGCCACCTGTGCGACCCCGGTCAGCATCGACACGGTGAACGACCGCCCCGGTTTCGCCGGCCAGGTCTTCACCAAGGTCACCTGGAACCTCGGCGCGCTCGCCGCCGGCGCCACCCGCACCATCACCTACGCCGCCGGGATCCCGCTCCGGGCCAACACCCTCGCCTGGCCCGCCGGCACCCCCGGCGTCGCGTCCCTGCTCCAGGGTGCGAACCTCGACAACAACACCGGCGCATCCACCCGCCAGGAAGACGCCGCCGCCGCCGGCCAGTCGCTGACGAACACCGCAACGGCCTCCGGCACGTACACCGGCAAGGTCGCCACCCCGGCGGATGCCGCCACCTCGTCCAGCGACTCCGTCACCGTGAAGGCCATGGACCTCTCCATCGTCAAGTCCGGCACCAGCGTGTTCACCGCCGGTGACATCGCCGACTTCTCCCTGCTGGTTCGCGCCGGCGAGTACACCGACGACAGCGCCATGACCATCGTCGACACCATCCCCAACGGCCTCTGCCCCATCCTGCCTGCCTCCGTGCTCTTCACCCGCAGCGCGGGCTGCCCCGGCGACGGCATCGTCACCAATGCGACCGTGACCGGCGCCGTCGCCAACAGTGATGGCACGTTCACCGTCACGATGACGCCCACCCCCAACGCGATCGCCCATGACGACAGCGTGATCATCAGGTACAGCGCCTACATGAACGCCTCCTACCAGGGCACGAGCACAACCGGCACCGGGGCGGGCGTCCCGACTGCCGCCGGGGACTCCTTCCTCAACACGGTCACCATCGCCGGAACCACCACCGGGCTCACCCCCGGGGACCTGGCCGTCAAGGCGGTCACCGATGACTCCTCCGCCGGACTGGGCTCGGACGGACCGGAAATCAGCAAGAAGGTGCTGGAGCGCCCGACCCCCGGGGCCACCCCGGTGGCGTGCGAGGCCGCGCCGGGCAACTACGTCGAGGAACCCCAGACACCGGCCTACCAGGTCGGCGACAAGGTCTGCTTCGAACTCACCGTCACGTTCTCCACCGGGGCCAGGACCCGCAACGCCCAGATCACCGACTTCGTGCCGGTGGGCACCCGCTACGACTCCTTCGTCCTCGCCGCCGGAAGCACGGTCGCAGTCACCCCGGTCGCCGGCACCCAGTCCGCGACGCCCCTGGTCGCCGACCCGCTCCCCGCGTCCTGGAACCTCGGCACCTCCGAGGGCGGCGCTGACCTCTTCGTGCCCAAGGGTGCGACGCTCACCCTGTACGTGAGCGCCGTCATCGTCTCGCGCTCCGCCGGAACAGGCGTCGACATCACCGCCAACCTGATGAAATACCGCCAGGAGACGACCGACGGCGGCGTGCTCGCCCTGCGCGACCAGGTCGACTACAGGGTCGCCCCGACGCCGGCGGTCCTGCTCGCCAAGAGCATCGCCAGTGTCAACGGCACCGCCCCCGCGGCCCCGAATGACAACGCCGTGGTCAAGGAGGGCGACGTCGTCAGCTACTCCGTCGACGTGAGCGGGGCCCCGTCAAACCTCTTCGACGTCGAGGACGTCGTCGTCTGGGATGCCCTCCCGGCCGGCTACGACTGTGCCACCTGGACCGTCACCGGCATCACCGCGGGCGGCGTCTGCCTCAACCCGGGTGACGCAGGCTACCCGGCCAACTCGGCCGCACCCAGTGGACGCAGCGTGATCGTCTGGACCATTGCCGGGCCGCTGTCCGCGTTCACCGTCGCCACACTGGCCTACAGCGTGACAATGCCCGTCGGCTTGAGCGTGTCCCGGATCTTCGTCAATACGGCATCCGTCGTCGCGTTCACCGCGCCGACCACCAACGCCACCGACAACGCCTACTTCCCGAAGGGCTCGCTCAACCCGGCCCACGACACCGACGGCAACGCCGCCCCGGCCAACGACAACGCCCAGGTGCGCCTCGCTGACGCCGTCACCGGCAAGACCGGCATCAGCCGCATCAACGAGACCGGCAACACCGCCGGTCAGGCGGTCGCGGGTGAGCTCGTCGACTACACCTTCTCCGTCACGGTCCCGGCCCGCACCACCGTCTTCAACGGCGTGCTCTCCGACGCCCTTCCGGCCGGCCAGACCACGACCGGGGCGACCGCCACGGCAGCCCTCGATGGCGGGGCCCTCCCCGTCGGATTCGTCCTGGACACGACCACCGGCGCGCTGACCTTCCCGGCGACCTACGACAACACGACAGCAGCCGCCCAGGTCTTCACCGTGACCCTGCCCGGCGTGCTCGTCGGCGTCACCCTGGCCTCCGGCACCCTCACCAACACGGCCACCTTCGCCAGCAACGTCACCCTGGGCGGCACCGCGGTGACCCCGCGCACGGCGACCAAAGCCATCGCCGTGGTGACCCCGCTGCCCACCCTCGCCAAGGTCGTCGACAAGCCGACCGCGCAGGGCGGCGACAGCGTGGTGTTCACCCTGACCGCGGGCAACACGGCCGGCCGTCCGGCCGCCTACGACTCCGTCGTCACCGACTGCCTGCCCGCCGGCCTCATTTTCGGCAGCTTCCTCACCGCACCGGTCGGCACCGTCACCTCGAGCGCGGCCGGCACCGGTGTCGCCGGCAACGGCTGCGCTGTCGGCACCACCCGGCTGGCCTGGGTGCTGCCCGGCACGGGGGCGCTGCTCAACCCGGCGACGACCCAGCTCACCTACTCCGCCCAGGTCGACCCGGCCTCCGCCGGCCTCGTCAGCTACACGAACACCGCCTCCGTCACCGGCTCGACCCTGTCCGCCAACGCCGCGAACAACGCCGCCGTCGAGCGCATCGTGACCGCGGGGGCATCCGCCGTCGTCTCGGTCGAGGGTGCCACGACCGTCAAGACGGTCGCCCCGGCCATCGCAACGATCGGCGGCAACGTCGGCTACACCGTCAAGGTCGTCCTCCCGAAGAACGTCAATTTCTACAACGCGACCATCGTCGACACCCTCCCGGCCGGCCTGACCGCCGACGCGTCGACCGCCACCGTGACCTGCCAGACCGCCTCACTGCTCGACTGTTCCGCCGACCTCCCGAACTCGCCGACCTTCACCCTGGCACCCTCCGGCCAGAAGATCGGCTGGCTGCTGGGCAGCGTGACCGCCAAGCCTGAGAACCGCACCGTCACCGTCTCCTTCACCGGAACGGTCACCTCGGCCGTCGCCAACATCGCCGGAAAGGTGCTCACCAACACCGCCGTCCTCGCCTGGAACGACTCCGCCAAGGCCTCCCCGGCCACCGCGGCGTCCCCGTTCGACCGCACCGGCACCCCCGGCACGGTCGACATCACGGTCATCGAGCCCAGACTCGGCATCACCAAGAGCGTCTCCAACACCACGCCCGAGCCCGGCCAGGCCTTCACCTACACGGTCACCGCCCGCAACGCGAACACCGCCACCACGAGCACCGCCTTCGCCGTGAGCATCGTCGACACCATCCCCACCGGTATCGACCTGTCGAGCATCACGAACATCTCGGGCGGCGGCGTGCTCTCCGGCAACACCATCACCTGGTCGGTCGCGAGCATCGCAAAGAACGCGTCCGTGGTTCTGACGTACGACGCGAAACTCGCCGCGTCGAGCACCCTCGGCACCGGCCCGCTCGTGAACACCGTGCGCATCCCCACCTACTCGTCGCTTTCCAGCGGCGGCCGTGAGTACACCATCAACCCGCCGACCGCCACGGCCTCCGTGACGCCCGACTTCCCGTTCATCACCCTCGCCAAAACGGTGGCCAGCGGCACGACGGCCTACCTGGACACCCCGTTCGGCTGGACCCTCACCCTGCAGAACACCGGCAGAGGAACCGCCGCCACGGTCACCCCGACGGATGTCCTCCCGGCCAACTGGATCTACGTCGCCGGAACCGGCACCGCCTCCATCAACGGCGCCGCCGCTGCCCCCCTCGCCGACCCGACCGTCACGACGGCCGGCGGCGTGCAGACCCTGGTCTGGCCGGCATTCACCACCGTCGCACCCGGCACCGGCATCGTGATCCGCTACTCGGCGCAGCCCACCGCGGCCGCCACCACGACCCCCGGCGCCGGTTCGCTCACCGCCCACATCAACACCCTGTCCGCGTCGACGACGGATGCGACCGGAGCCACCGGCCGCGGCGGCCCGACCCCCTACACGGCCGCCCCGGTCACCGCGGCGGCGCACCTCGACTCCGCCGACCTGCGCATCGTCAAGGCGGCCGGAACTGTGCTCGTCGCCGGAACGACGACGGCCGACGCCTGGACGATCACCGTGTCCAACCTCGGACCGGACACCGCAGTCGGCAACGTCGGCGGCCGCAACTTCCGGGTCACCGACACCCCGGCGCAGCCGCTCCCGGCCGGCCTGGTCGTCTCCCTGGCCTCCGGCACCGGCTGGAGCTGCTCCGTGCCGGACGCCGGCACGGGCGCCTTCACCTGCGACCGGACGAACGCCGGCGAAACCCTGGCGCCCGGCAGCGCCTGGCCGGCCATCAGCGTGGCCGTCCGGGTCGCCGCCGATGTGGCATTCGGCAGCACGGTGACCAACTCGGCCACCGTCGCCGGACTCACGTTCGACCCGGCCACCGGGAACAACACCAGCACCAGCGCCCTCAGCGTGACCACCAGTGCTGATCTCCGCATCGTCAAGGCGGCCCAGGGCGTCTTCGCCGCCGGGGAGGTCGCCACCTGGACGATCGACGTCACCAACGACGGCCCCTCGCTGTCGGTGGCGCCGCTCGAGGTGACCGACACGCTGCCCGGCAACATCTCGGGCGTCACCGCCACCGGAGCCGGCTGGACCTGTGACACCTCGGTGACCCCGCTGAGCTGCAGCACGGCCACCGACCTTGCCCTCGGCGCCACGTCCCGCATCACGGTCACCGCGCTGGTCGACTCGGGCTTCACCGGCAGCCTCACCAACTCGGCCACCGTCACCGGCACCACCCCCGACCCGAAGCCGTCCAACAACACCTCCGGACCGACCACCCCGGTCGGCACCGGCACCAGCCTGGCGATCGAGAAGACCCTCGTGGACGCGAAACTCGTGCCGGGCGCCGAGGCAACCTACCGTTTCCTCGTCACCAACACCGGCCTGGCGAACGCCCGCAACGTGCATATCACCGACGCGCTCCCGAACGGGCTCACCTTCGTGGGCCAGAGCGCGGCGGGCCCCGGAACCTGGACCTGCACGGAGACGGCCACAGCCCCGTCGACCATCGGCTGCGCCCTGACCGGCACGCTCGCGCCCGGCGTCTCCGCCGCCCAGACGATCGACGTGACCGTGCTGGTTCCCAGCAGCCTGACCGGTGACGTCGTCAACGCGGCCACGGTCTCCGCCGACAACGCCCCGTCGGTCACCGACGACACGAGCACCGCCCTCACCGGCGAATCCGACCTCGGCATCGTCAAGTCCCACCCGGCCGGGCCCGTCACGGCCGGCACCGACGTGACCTACACCCTCTCGGTCACCAACCACGGTCCGTCCGACGCCCCCGTCGGCACCGTCGTCACCGACCACGTCCCCGCGGGCCTCATCGCGCAGTCGGCCGACGGCGGCGCCGAGTGGAGCTGCGACCTGCCGGTCGGCCAGGACCTGACCTGCACCAGCACCGGCATCCTCGCCGCCGGGGACACCGCCTCCGCCATCACGGTGGTCGTGGCGATCCCGGCCGCCGCCGGCCCGGCCACCTTCACCAACGTCGCCGACGTCGCCGGTGTCCTGCCCGAACCCGCGACCGACCCGAACCCGAACACCGCCAGCGACCCCACCGACGTCACCGACCGGGCCGACGTCACCATCGTCAAGACGATCACGCCCGACGCCGCCACCGTCGTCGCCGGCGGGTCGATCGTCTACACGCTGACGGTGACCAACGCCGGTCCGTCCGACGCGGATGCCCTGAGCGTCACCGACACCCTCCCGGCCGGCTTCACCGCCACGGCGATCGAGGGCGCCGACTGGACCTGCACGCTCGCCACCGTGAGCTGCACCCGGCCGACCCTCGGGGTCACCACCTCCGTCATCACCGTCACCGCCGCGGTGTCCCCGGCCCTCCCCGACGGCACGGTGGCCACCAACACCGCCGACCTGGCCTGGACCGACAGCCGCCCGGGACCGCACACCGACACGGACTCCGTTCCCGTGACGGTGACGGCCGTGGCAGACCTCGTGCTGGCCAAGACGGCGCCGCTCACCACGCCGAACGCCGGCGACGCGGTCGACTTCGATCTCGCGCTCACCAACGCGGGCCTCTCCGACGCCGTGGGGCCGATCACGATCGTGGACACGCTGCCGGTCGGCATCCGTTTCCAGGCGAACACGCCCGGCTGGACCTGTCTCGCCGATGCCGTTCCGGCCGACGCCGACCAGCCCGTCACCTGCACGCTCGGCGACGGCGCGGTCGGCCTCCCGGCCGGCGGCACCGCCACCGCGCTGAGGATCTCGACGAGCACAGATCCCGCGCTCGGCCTGGTCACGCTGACGAACACCGCCACAGCGGCAACGCCGACGAGCGAGACCAACCTGGACAACAACACCGACCCGGCCGACGTCACGTTCGCCCGCAGCGCGGACCTGCGCCTCGCCAAGTCGCACGTCGGCGCGGGCGCCATCGGCACCGCCACCGCGTTCAGCCTGGTCGTCACCAACGCGGGTCCGTCCACCGCGGCCGGGGTCAGCGTCGTCGACTCCCTGCCGAAGGGGCTGACCTTCGCGGGCGCCGCCGGCAGCGACCCGGCCTGGACCTGCGCCGCGGCAGATCCGGATGCCGGCACCGGCGTCACGCAGGTCACCTGCGCCCTGGCCGGCGACCTCGGCGCCACCGCCACCGCACCGGCCCTGTCGGTCAACGCCCTCGTGGGCGCCGGAGCCTACCCGACCGTCGACAACGTCGCCGTCGTCTCCTCCGCCACCCCGGATCCGAACCCGGACGACAACACGGCCACCGACCCGCTGGCGGTGGCCCCGCTGGTCACCCTCGCGGTCACCAAGAAGCACCTCGGCCAGGCCAGGGTCGGCGGCACCCTCGACTACCTCATCTCGGTGTCGAACGTCGGAGTCACGGCCGACCCGGGCGGGTTCACGATCGTCGACCGGCTCCCGTCCGGCCTGGCTTTCGCGAGCAGCGCCGGCCAGGACGTCACCTGCGCCACCGCCGGATCCACCGTCACCTGCACCTTCGACGGGCCGCTCGCGATCGGCGCGACCCGCACGGTGACGCTGACCACCTCGGTGCTGGCCGCGGCATTCCCGCAGGTCGTGAACACGGCCACGGTGCGGAGCCTCTACCAGGATCCGGCCGCCGTGGTCCTGCCGGGCAGTGACACCGCGGTGGTGCTCAAGGCACTCGCCCACACGGGCGTCGACCTTCCGGTCGGCCTGCTGATCGCCTTCGCGATCCTCGTGCTGCTCCTCGGCGCGATGCTGCTCCTGGTCGCCCGAAAGAGGCGAGGCATCCGCCGCGGATAGGGGCTAGCGTGGGGTCATGACTGAGATCACTGACGATCTGCCCGCCCGACTGCTCCACGAGGAGCAGGAGGGCTGGCAGGCGATCCTCGCCGGCCGAGGCGGAGAGTATTACCGCCGCACGATGACCAGGGATGCGCTCCTGATCCTGCCCGGGTGGGTCATCACCCGGGACCAGGTGATGGCGGCGTTCGCGGCCGCCGCCCCGGTCGACAGCTACCAGCTGCGCGAGCCCGCCGTGATCCGGATCAACGACCACGCCGGCATCCTCGTCTATCGCCTCGTCGCCCACCGCGGAGAGACCACGACCGAGGTGAACGCGGCCACGACCTACGTCTTCGCCGACGGCGGCTGGTGCGTCGCCGCCCACCAGCAGACCGCGATCTGAGCCCTCCGCCGGGGCCCGAACAAGGCCTTCCGGCAGGGTTGTGGACCCTCCGGCCGCAGGCTAGCGTGGCGAATAGGTACACATCGTGAGAAGGGACTCCGACCATGGCTGACTTCGGAAATGAGGGGCTGGCGGAGCTGTATCGCCGGCCCGGTTCGGTCTCGACGGTCTACGTGGATGTCACCCAGACCGGCGAGGATCCGCGTCGCACGTCGACCATCCGGCACCGCACCCTGCGCGAGTCGTTGGCCGCCGCGGGAGCGCCGTCCGGTGACGCGGACACGATCGTCGAACTGGTCGAGGAACCGCCGGGCATTCCCGGCAAGGTCAGCCGGCTGATGATCGTGCGCGACGGCAAGGTCGAGTTCAACGAGGTGCTGCCGGGGGAGCCCCTGGGCGAGTTGATGGCATCCTACGGCCCCGTTCCCAGCCTGATCCCGCTGTTCACCCAGCGCCCCCGGGACCTGAGCTACGTAGTCGCCGAGGTCGGTCGTGACGGCGGCGAGATCCGGCTGTTCCGGCTGAGCCAGGCCGACCCGGTGGCTGAGGAAGACGTGCAGGGCGACACCGAGTACATCACCAAGGTGCAGGTCGGCTTCCTGTCCAACTCGCGCTACCAGCGCGACACCGAGGAGATCTGGAAGCGCAACGAGGGCCAGGTGGCGGACGCCATCGACGAAATCGTGCGCGACAGCGGCGCGGAACTCCTGGTCGTGACCGGGGACGTGCGCGCCCGCCAGCTCCTCGTCGCCCAGCTTGCCCCCGCGACCAGGGACATCCTCGCCGTGGTGCCGACGAACACCCGGCCGGGCGGCGCGACGACCCGTGAACTGGAAGAAGACCTCGACCGGCACCTCGCGTCGATTCTCGCCCAGGACGAATACGACGCCCTCGAACGCCTGGAGTCCGGGCGGGGCGAGGGGCTGGCCGAGATCGACTTCGCCGCGGTGGTGCGCTCGCTCCAGCAGGGCCAGGTGGAGGTGCTCATCCTCGACCCGGCCGGCCTGTCCGGGACCACCCTGATCGCGCTCGACCGGGAACCGTGGGTCGCCGCCTCGTCGGCGGATGCCCTCGGCGCCGGCGAGCTCGGCGAGGTCGCCGCCGCGGACGCCCTGGCCAGGGCCGCCACCCTCACCGACGCCCGGGTGGTGGTCGTGTCGCACGGCGAGCTTCGGGGCGACTCCACCGCCGCGGCACTGCTGCGCTGGTCGACCTTGCCGGCCGCCGCCGAGACGGAGTGAGAGGGGACGCCCCTCACCCTCACCGGTGTTCGCGGCGCCAAACGAGTTTCAGGCCCGACCAGTCCTCGTCCAGCGCCGCGACCTTCACGTCGACGAGTCCGATGGTCAGTGCGCTGTCCCGAATGAGGTTCTCGGTCATCTCGCTCCGGTGACCGGCCGCCTTGCGCGGCCAGGCGATCCACACCATGCCGGCCGGCCGGATCCGCTCCGCCAGCGCCGGCAGCTCGGCGATGAAGGCCGCCGGGTCGGTGTGGAACGCCAGGATCACCGCGGCAGGGGCATCCGTCTCACCGGTCAGCCAGTCGATGCGCTCTGGCGCGTCCGGAACCATCCACCCGGCCGGCGCGTGCAGCAGTTGCACCGCGTCACCCGCCCGGAGCCCGAGCTTTCTCCACAGCGGAGTACCCGAATAGCCGCCCATCCGCACAGGCTACCCGGCTCACCCGATGACCGCACTCTCGCGGGCGGGGATGGCGCCGGCGCCGGGGTCGTCCAGTCATCCACCGACTCGGCAGTACAAGTACGAGGGTTTGCAGCGGACTGGCGGTTTGCGCACCGACCGGAATCCGACCTATACTGACTGGTCAGTACAAAAAGGAAAGAGGTTCGACGTGCAGTCGACTGTGTGGGCGGACGACCTGGCCCTGGAATTCAAACGCGGAGCGGTCTACGGCCCGCTGAGCTTCGAGGTCGGCCACGGCCTCACCGTGCTCTGCGGGCCGTCCGGCAGCGGGCGCACCAGCCTCATGCTCACCCTGGCCGGCCGGATGAAGCCGACCAGCGGAAGCCTGACCGTGCTCGGCCAGGAGCTGCCGCGCCGCGCCCGCCGGGTGCAGAAACGCACCGGCATCTCCGGCTTCCACGACATCGACAACCTCGAAGACTCGGTCACGGTCGGCGCGGCGATCCGCGAACGCGAGGCCTGGGTGTCGCCCTGGTGGGCGTTCATCCGCGCGGTCGACGACACCGAGGTGCGGCGGGTCTGCGCCGCCGTCTTCGGAGACGTGCCGATCCCCGCCGCGGACGCCGTCATCTGGGACCTCGACGAGGTGCAGACCGTGCTCCTCCGGGCCGCCCTCGCCCTGATGAACGAGCCGAGCATCCTCTTCTTCGACCAGGTCGAGCAGGTGCACTCGGCCGAATCCCGCCGCATCCTCTGGCAGCGCCTCGCCGCCCTCGTCGAGGGCGGCACCTGCGTGATCGCCTCCGCCACCGCGCCGGACACCGAACTGTGGTCCGAACTCGGCATCGAACCGACCGTCATTCTCATGAACAAGGAAAACCGCTGAATGTTCGCCTTCCTCTCCTCCGGCACCGAGCTGCACCGCTTCGGCAAGGGCAAGATGCCCAAGATCGCCCTCGTCGTGCTCATGTTCATCCCCCTCATCTACGGGGCGCTCTATCTCTGGGCCTTCTGGGCGCCCAATGACGCCATGGACAATCTGCCCGTCGCCCTCGTGAACGCGGATGCCGGCGCCAGCCGCGACGGCAAGCCGATCACCGCGGGCAAGGACCTCGTCGACCAACTCGTCGACGGGCACGACCTCGGCTGGACGGTGACCAGCGCGAAGGATGCGACCGCCGGCGTGAAGGACGGCGACTACTACTTCGCCGTGACCATCCCGCGCAACTTCTCCGCCAGCGCGGTGTCGGCCGGCACGGACAATCCGACTTCCGCGGTGGTCCAGGTCGACTACAACGACAGCAACAGCTTCCTCGCCACCACGATGGGCAAGCAGGCGATGGTGCAGCTGCGCGACGCGGTGGCCGAGAAGATCGGCGACCAGACCGTCAACGCGCTGCTCGTGGGCGTGAACGACGCCGGCACCGGCATCCGCTCGGCCGCGACCGGGGCCAAGACCCTCGCCGACGGCCTCTCCACCGCAGAGGAGGGCACCGGCACGCTCAGCGAAGGGCTCGGCTCCCTCTCGGACGGGGCGACCAGCCTCGACGGCGGCGCCGTTCGCCTCGCTGATGGGGCGACCGCGCTCTCCTCGGGGCTCGACACGCTCTCCCAGGGTGCGGCGACGCTCTCCGGGTCGAGCGTGAAGCTCGCGGGCGGCACCGCTCAGGTCTCGGCGGGAATGCAGGCGGCCGCCACCGGGGCCGCAACCCTCTCCGACAAGTCACAGCAGCTCGCCGGCGGCGCCACCAGCATCGCTGACGGCACCCGCAGGCTCGCCGGCGGCACGGCATCCGTGGCCCAGGGCCTCACCGACCTGGAAGCGGCGATGGATGCCAATCCGCTCGCCCCTGCTGCCGCGTTCCGGCCCACCCTGGACAAGATCAAGGCCGGCGCGGCCGACGTCGACGCCGGTGCGCAGGGCGCGGTCACCCAGACCCGTGACTACGCCGGCCTGAGCGGCCAGTTCTCTGCCGGAGTCGGCGAACTCTCCAGCAAGCTCGCCGCCGGGGCACCGGGCGCCGCCCAGGTCGCCACGGGCGCCGGTCAGCTCTCCACCGGTGCCGCGAGCCTGGCCACGGGCGCTGCCACGGCCGCCACGGGCTCGCACGCCCTGGCCGATGGTTCGAACGCGCTGAAGACCGGCGCGGACTCCCTCGTCGACGGTTCGGCGAAACTCGTCGCCGGTGGCACCGCGCTGCAGGACGGTACCGTGCAGCTCGCCTCCGGCTCCCGCACCCTCTCCGACAAGCTCGCCGAGGGCGGCCGGGCCGCCCCTGACCTCAGCCAGGCCGAGATCGACAAGAAGACGGATGTGATCGCCAACCCGGTCACCCTCGACCAGCGCTGGGAGAACGCCTCCAGCAGTTTCGGCGAGGGCTTCGCCCCGTTCTTCCTGGCCCTGGCCACCTTCGTCGGCGCGCTGATCACCTGGCTCATCCTGCGCGCCCTGCCCACCCGGGCGCTGGCCAGCGCGGCCTCCGGCCTCCGCACCACGATGACCGGGTTCCTGCCGGCCATGGCCGTCGGACTCGCCCAGGTCGTGATCATGGTGCTCGTGCTGGTCTACGGGATCGGGCTCCAGCCGCGGTACTGGCTCGGGATGAGCGCCTTCATCTACCTGACCACGCTCGCCTTCCTCGCCCTGCAGCAGATGTTCATCATCCTGCTCGGGACCGCGGCGGGCCGGGTCGTCAGCCTGGTGCTGCTGATGCTTCAGCTGAGCTCGTCGGGCGGAACCTACCCGGTTGAGACCACGCCGGAGTTCTTCCAGGCGCTGCATCCGTTCATGCCGGCGTCGTACGTGGTCACCGGCCTTCGGCAGCTCATCACCGGCGGCATCGACTCTAGACTGTGGGTCTCGGTGGCTGTGCTGCTGGTCATGCTGGTGGGATCCATCGCCCTCAGCGCCTGGAGCGCCTCCCGGCAACGGATCTGGACGGTCGGCCGCCTGCACCCCGAACTGACGATCTAGGCCGAACCGACAAGCAGGAAGGACGCCATGCCACGCGCCACCGGAACGAAACGCGCCATCCTCGACGCGACGCTGGAGCTGGCGGCCACCAAGGGGATCACCGGCACCACGATGGACGAGGTCGCGGAGCGGGCCGGGGTGGCCAAGGGGAGCCTGTACTACAACTTCGCTTCTAAGGACCGTTTGTTCGAGGAGCTCCTCCAGGAGGGGGTCGGCGCACTCGCCGACACCCTCAGGGAGGCGCGGGCCGGGCTCCACGGCCGGGCAGCGCTCGAGGCGCTGATCAGGGCGCTGCTCGACGGGATTGCCTCCAACACCGCACTGGCCAAGCTGATGGCGGCGGAGATCTTCCGCACCGACCGCACTTGGCAGAAGACCCTGTTCGCGCTCCGGCACGAGGCCCTCACGGTCTTCGCCGAGGCGATCGCGGAGGTCGAACCGGGCAGCCGCCGCGACGGAACCTGCGGCCTGATGGCGTCGAGCGTGTTCGGGGCGGTGCTGCTGTCCGGCCTCGAATGGCTCGTCTTCGACCCGGAGCGGCATCGCGACGAGGTCGCGGCCGCGATCCTCGACTCCTTCTCCGGCGGCCTCCTCGGCGACTGACCGGTGATCGAGCCTGTCGAGATCGAGCCGCCCCGGTGATCGAGCCGCCCCGGTGATCGAGCTTGTCGAGATCCCCGCCCGACGGCGACCGACAGGCTCGACCGACGGCGCAGCATCCGCGCCGCGTTAGGATCGAGTGTGACCGGCGAAAACTTGATTGAGCAGCCCGAGACCCTTCTTCCCGCGGAACCGGAGGTGATCGAGGCTCTTCGACGAGCCGGCAGCGCCGATCTCGGCTCCGTCGTGGCGGCGCATCCGACCTCGTCCCTGGCCTGGGTCGTGCTCGCCGATCTCGCCCACCTCGAGGGTCGCACGATCGAGGAATACGCCTTCGCGCGGGTCGGCTACCACCGAGGCCTCGACGCTCTGCGCAAGGCCGGCTGGCATGGCCACGGCCCCGTCAAGTGGACCCACGAACCCAACCGAGGGGTGCTCCGCGCCCTGTACGCGCTGCGGCGGGCGGCCCGCGAGATCGGCGAGATCGACGAGTTCGACCGCCTCACCACCTTCCTGAACGACGCCGACCACACCGTGATCAGCCGCATCGAGCAGGAAACCATCACGCCGGACGGGTACCGCGCCAACGACCCGGCCCCGCCCACCGAGGCGTTCTTCATCCGAGGAGAGAACTGATATGCCAGCGATTGTTTTGATCGGCGCCCAGTGGGGCGACGAGGGCAAGGGCAAGGCGACTGACCTTCTCGGCAGCCGGGTCGACTATGTCGTCAAGTTCAACGGCGGCAACAACGCCGGCCACACGGTCGTCATCGGCACCGAGAAGTACGCGCTGCACCTGCTGCCCTCCGGCATCCTCACCGCCGGGGTCACCCCGATCATCGCCAACGGCGTGGTCGTCGACATCGAGGTCCTGTTCGAAGAGCTCGACGCGCTCATCTCCCGCGGCGTCGATGTCTCCAAGCTCCGGGTGAGCGCGAACGCGCACATCATCACCCAGTACCACCGCACGGTCGACAAGGTCACCGAACGATTCCTCGGCAAGCGCCAGATCGGCACCACCGGCCGCGGCATCGGCCCGACCTACGCCGACAAGATCAACCGGGTCGGCATCCGCGTGCAGGACCTCTTCGACGAGAACATCCTGCGCCAGAAGGTCGAGGGCGCGCTCGAGCAGAAGAACCACCTGCTGGTCAAGGTCTACAACCGCCGCGCGATCTCGGTCGACGAGATCGTCGAGGACCTGCTCAGCTACGCCGAACGCCTGCGCCCGATGGTCGCCGACACCGCCCTGCTCCTGCACCAGGCGCTCACCGACGGCAAGACCGTGCTGTTCGAGGGCGGCCAGGCGACCATGCTGGACGTCGACCACGGCACCTACCCCTTCGTCACCTCCTCGAACGCCACCTCCGGCGGCGCGGTGACCGGCTCGGGCATCGGCCCGAACCGGATCGACCGGATCATCGCCGTCGTCAAGGCGTACACGACCCGCGTCGGCGCCGGCCCCTTCCCGACCGAGCTGTTCGACGAGTCGGGCGAGTTCCTGCGCGCCAAGGGCTTCGAATTCGGCACGACCACCGGTCGCCCCCGCCGCTGCGGCTGGTACGACGCACCCGTCGCCCGGTACACGGCCCGGATCAACGGTGTCACCGACTTCGTGCTGACCAAGCTCGACGTGCTCACCGGCCTCGACGTCATCCCGGTCTGCGTCGCCTACAGCGTCGACGGCGTGCGCTTCGACGAGGTTCCGGTCTCGCAGTCCGACTTCCACCACGCCAAGCCCATCTTCGAGGACTTCCCCGGCTGGACCGAGGACATCACGGGTGCGCGCACCTTCGAGGACCTGCCCCGCGCGGCCCAGGACTATGTGCTCGCCATCGAGAAGATGAGCGGCGCCCGTATCTCGGCGATCGGCGTCGGCCCCGGCCGCGAAGCGATCATCTCCCGGCACGACCTCGTCGACTGATCGGAGAAACGGATGTCGGCGGCGAACCGTTTCGTCGGCATCCGTTCACCGCGCCGTCACATTCTGCTGACACAATGTCGGGATGAGCGCCCTTCGCCCGGCGCCCGCGACGATCGCGGGCCAGTACCTGCAGCTCGAGCCGCTGACGCGCGTGCTGCTGCCCGAGCTGCACCGGGCGATCGCCCAGCCGGCCGTCTTCGCCGGCGGCTACGGCGGCGGGCCGGCCGGGCTGCGCGCCGGCCTCGGTGAATTCATCGATTGGGCCCTCGGCTACTACCAGTGGGCGGGGCTGCCCTACGCGGTGCGCCTGATCGGCGGCCCGCATGACGGAGACCTGGTCGGCACCTCGACCCTCGGCGACCTCGACCTGGCCAACGGCACGGCGCACCTGGGCTGGACCGCCTACGACCCGCGGGTCTGGGGCACCGCCGTCAACGCCGAGGCCAAGCTCCTGCTGCTCGGCCTGGCCTTCGAGCACGGATTCGGCCGGGTGAAGATCCAGGCCGACGCGCTGAACCTGCGTTCCTGCGCCGCCATCGCGGGCATCGGGGCCACCTACGAGGGCACCATCCGCCGTGAGCGACGCCGCGCCGACGGAAGCTGGCGCGACACCGTGGTGTACTCGGTGCTCGAGGATGAGTGGCCGCGGGTGCGGGCCGGCCTCCGGGCAAGACTCGACGGCTACGGCACCCAGGCGGTGCATTACCGAATCGGCCAGCTGAGCTGAGCCCCCGCCCGCCCGCGCCCGTCCGCGCCCGCCCGCGCCCGCGGGTTTCGGCCGTCGAGGCCGGATCCGGCGCCGGTCGCACCCGGCCGCGATAGGGTCGGCAGGTGATCGACACTCCGACGGCAGGCAAGACCATCGTCACCCTCCAGTTCCTGGGCATGGGCGTGGTCTGGGGCTCCAGCTTCCTGTTCATGAAGGTCGCCCTGGCCGGGGTCAGCTTCGGCCAGGTGGCCTGGTCCCGGCTCGTTCTCGGCGGCCTCACCCTGGGCCTGATCGTGCTCGTCACCCGGCCCCGAGTGAACCGGGGACCGGTGCTTCCACGCGAGGGCATCGTCTGGCTGCACTTCCTCGTGATCGCGATCACCGGATGCGTCGTGCCGCACCTCCTGTTCGCGTGGGCGGAGCAGTACGTGTCCTCGAGCCTGGCGAGCATCTACAACGCCGTCACCCCGATCATGACGGCACTGATGGCCACTCTCGCCTTCCGGGTGGAGCGACTCGTCCGCGGCCAGGTCGTCGGCGTGACCGTCGGCATCCTCGGCGTGGTCGTGATCATCGGGCCGTGGCAGTATGCGGCCCTGACCGGCGATCTCTGGGGCCAGCTCGCCTGCCTCGGCGCCGCGGTCTGCTACGGCTTCACCTTCGGCTACACCCGCCGGTTCCTCAGCGGCCGGCCGATCGCGGGAGCGACCTTCGCCTTCCTCAACATCGGGCTCGGCGGGGCGATCATGCTGCTGCTCACCCCGGTGCTGGCGTGGCATCCGGTGGCCCTCACCGCACCGATCGTGCTGAGCCTGGTCGCGCTCGGGGCGCTCGGCACCGGCGTCGCGTACATCTGGAACATCAACGTGCTCCGGGCCTGGGGGCCGACCAACGCGTCCACGGTCACCTACGTCACCCCGGTGGTCGGTGTGCTGCTGGGTGTGCTCCTGCTCGGCGAGACCTTGTCCTGGCACGAACCGCTCGGTGCGGCCCTGGTGCTCCTCGGCATCCTGCTCGCCCAGAAACGGCTCCGGCTGCCGCCGCGCCGTTCGGCGGCTGCCCGCGAGTCTCCTCCCGGCAGCGCGGCCGCCGCCCCCGCCCGCGCCACTGGGTCCCCGCGCCGCTGAGTCCCCCCGCCGCGAAGTCCCCGCCCGGCCGAGATCCGCCCTTCCGGCCCAGCCCGCCCCGCACACCGGTCGGCCTCGACCGGAAGGGTCGAAGTCGGCGGCGATTTCGGCCGCACGGTATCGTCGAACCATGGCAGCAGCAGAGGAATTGCCCGCGGGCGCGGGGCAGGATGCGATCGACGAGCTGGGCAGCATCCGGCAGAGCATCGACAACATCGATGCGGCGCTGATCCACCTGCTCGCCGAGCGCTTCAAGTTCACCCAGCAGGTCGGCCGGCTCAAGGCCGCGCACGGTCTGCCGCCGGCCGACCCGACCCGGGAACTGCTGCAGATCCAGCGCCTGCGCGGCCTCGCCGAGGAGGCCCGGCTCGACCCGGCGTTCGCCGAGAAATTCCTCAATTTCATCATCGCCGAAGTGATCCACCACCACGAGAAGATCGCCGGCACCGAGAACGTGAACGGCGGCGCCCGTGCCGCCGGATCCGCCGCGACCGGGACGAACCCGACCTAGTGACCTGGAACCCGCGGAGCCTCCCCGGCCAGGCCGGCAAGACCTTCGTGATCACGGGCGCCAACGCGGGGCTCGGTTACTTCACCGCCGAGCAACTGGCGGATGCCGGCGCCCACGTCGTGCTCGCCTGCCGCAACCCCGACCGGGCCCAGGCCGCCGCCGGGGCGATCCGCGGGCGGGTGCCGGGGGCATCCGTCTCGACAGTACCGCTCGACGTGGCCGACCTGGCCTCCGTGCGACGAGCGGCCGAGGCCCTGCTCGAACTCCCGTCCATCGACGGCCTCATCCTCAACGCCGGGGTCGTGCACCCGCCGCGCCACCGGGAGGTCAGTGTCGACGGCAACGAACTCGTGTTGGCCACCAACTACCTGGGCCATTTCGCGCTCACCGCGCTCGTGCTGCCGGCGCTGCGGCGCACGCCGGGCAGCCGGGTCGTCTCACTCGGCTCGTTGATCTCGCGGCTGCTTGACTCCCCGCTGCTCGACCTTCAACTGGAGTCGGGCTACAACCGGTGGAAGGCCTACGCACAGTCGAAGATCGCCACGCAGGTGTTCGGCTTCGAGCTCGATCGACGGCTGCGCGCGGCCGGAGCCGGCGGCGCTGACGGGGTGCAAAGCCTCGTCGCCCACCCCGGCTACTCGATTTCGGGGCTGACGCCGGGCATCCGCGGGGTCAATCAGCCGTCGCGGGCGACCCGTCTCGCCGACAACCTGCAGGCCTTCGGCGCGCAGGGCAAGGACGCGGGCGCGTGGCCCACGGTGCGCGCGGCCGTGGACCCGGATGCCCGTGGCGGCGACTACTACGGCCCGCGGTACCTCACGCGCGGCCTGCCGACGCTGCAGGAGCCGACTCGCACCTCGCTCGACCCCGCGGTCGCCGAGTCGCTCTGGTCGCGCTCGGAGCAGCTCCTGGGTGCCCCCTTCCCGCTCTAACCACCCGTCCCCGCTGCGGCGCCCGCCCACGTCGAGTCTCCCCGCTGTTCGCGCGAGAGCGGGTGAATCGTCGGTTTGAGTTGTCCAAACCGACGTTTCACCCGCTCTCGCGTGCACGGAGGTGACGCGGTCCGCGTCAGGGACGCCATCCAGCGGCGCGCAGTGCCGTTTCGACCTTGCGGAGCACCGACGCCGGCTTGCTTCGCAGGTGGGACTTGTTGATCCGGATCACGCGCCAGTCCGCCTCCATGATCCGGTCGAGCCGGTCGACATCCCAGTGGTACTGCTCCTCGTCGGTGCGGTGCTGTTCGCCGTCGTATTCGACGAGCACGCGGTACAGGCGGTAGACCAGATCCCCGGTGGCGATCTTCACCCCGAGGCGGTCGGTGATAGCGCAGTTCACCTCGGGCTCCGGCAGCCCTGCCCGCACGATCAACAGACGCAACTGGGTCTCCTTCGGCGAGTCGACCCCGGGTCGCACCCAGTCGAAGGCCTCGCGCAACTTCCTCGCGCCCCGATGTCCCGCATAGCGCAGGACTGCTGCCCGAAGTGACTCCATCGTCGCCAGCGGTTTCTTGCGGCGCACCAGCGCATCGCCGACCTTGATCAGGTCGTCGAGATCGAGCACGGATGCGAGTCGGCACCAGGTATCGACCGGCGATGTGACTCGCAGCCCCCGAACCTCCACGACGGCGATGCTCCCGGCGCGGACATGGTGGCCGATGACCCCGGAGCTTCCGTGCCGGGCGGCCGGCTTGTCGGTGCACACGTGCAGCAATTGCGAACGCGCCAGGCCGAGCGGCAACGGCAAACCAAGGATGATCGCCGCGGTCACGTCGCTGAAGAACTGGTCGCGGGACATCCGCAGGCTGTAGGCCACGATCCGGGACTCGATCGTTGTGGTGATCCCGGGGGCCGCGTGCAGGCCCCGGTACGGATGCTCCAGGTCGGCACGCCGCAAACGCTCACGGCTGAGACCTGCATCGAGTCCCTCTGCCGTCGTGAATGCTCGCGCGCTCAAGTGCCGCGGGAGCTTCCCAGCCCGTTTCATCCCCCGAGGATGCCCCAAACCGGCATCCGTTCGCCCGATTCATCCACACCCGAACCCCCCACCCCCCAACCGGCGCCCCACCGGCGCCCCGACCCGAGCTGTCCTCACCCGCTCTCGCGGCCAGATCAGTGGCTACTGGGCGAAGCGGGAGGGCAGGGTGCTGCGGTGGCGCGACTGCAGGTCGAGCAGGCTCACCGTGAAGTAGTCCTGGATCTCGAGGACCGGCGCCGTGGCATCCGTCACGCCGATGCGCAGCACCGGGTAGCCGCGCCCCTCGCACAGGCCGAGGAACTTCACGTCGTCCTCGCGCGGCACCGACACGACCACGCGACCGGCCGACTCCGAGAAGAGGGCGACGGATGCGTCCACCCCGTCGCGCTCGCAGATGTCGCCGAGCCAGACCCGGGCGCCGACCCCGAACCGGAGCACCGCCTCGGCCAGCGTCTGCGCCAGCCCGCCCGTCGAGAGGTCGTGCGCGCTGTCGATCAGCGCTTCGATCGACGCTGCGTGCAGGAGTCCAGCGAGTCGCGCCTCCCCAGGAAGGTCGACCACGGGCGGCAGGCCGCCGAGGTGGTCGTGGATGACGCCGGCCCAGGCGGAGCCGTCGAGTTCCTCACGGGTGATGCCGAGCAGGTAGATGTTGTGGCCGTCGTCCTGCCAGCCGCTGGGCACCCGGCGGGCGACGTCGTCGATGACACCGAGCACGGCCACGACCGGGGTCGGGTGGATCGGCTGGTCGCCGGTCTGGTTGTAGAACGAGACGTTTCCGCCGGTGACCGGGATCTCCAGTTCGAGGCAGCCGTCGGCGAGCGCCGTGACGGCGCGTTCGAACTGCCACATCACCTCGGGGTTCTCCGGCGAGCCGAAGTTGAGGCAGTCGCTGATGCCCACCGGCACCGCGCCGGTCGCGGCCACGTTCCGGTACGCCTCGGCGAGGGCGAGCTGCGCGCCGCGGTACGGGTCGAGCTGGCAGTAGCGGCCGTTCGCGTCGGTGGCGATCACGAAGCCGAGGCCGGATTCCTCGTCGATCCGGATCATGCCCGCGTCGTCGGGGAACGAGAGGGCCGTGTTGCCCAGCACGTACCGGTCGTACTGGTCGGTGATCCAGCTCGGGTCGGCCAGGTTCGGCGAGCCGAGCAGGGCGAGGAACTGCTCGCGGAGGGTGGCAGCATCCGTCGGGCGGGGCAGGGCGGATGCCGTGTCCGCCTGCAGCGCGTCGAGCCAGGCCGGGTAGGCCACGGGCCGGTCGTAGACGGGGCCGTCGACGGCGACGGTGCGCGGGTCGACGTTGACGATCTCCTCGCCGTGCCAGTCGATGATCAGCCGGCCGGAGTCGGTGACCTCGCCGAGCACGCTGGTCTCGACGTCCCACTTCGCGGTGACGGCGAGGAACCCGGCGAGCTTCTCCGGGGTGACGACGGCCATCATCCGTTCCTGGCTCTCCGACATGAGGATCTCCTCGGCGGTGAGCGACGGGTCCCGCAGCAGCACCTTGTCGAGCTCGATGAACATGCCGCCGTCGCCGTTGGAGGCGAGCTCGCTGGTCGCGCAGGAGATGCCGGCCGCGCCCAGGTCCTGGATGCCCTCGACCAGCTTGTCGCGGTACAGCTCGAGGCAGCACTCGATCAGCACCTTCTCGGCGAACGGGTCGCCGACCTGCACGGCGGGGCGCTTGGTCGGCCCGCCCTCGGAGAAGGTGTCCGACGCGAGAATGGATGCCCCGCCGATGCCGTCGCCGCCGGTGCGCGCCCCGAAGAGCACGACCTTGTTGCCCGCGCCGGTGGCGTTGGCCAGGTGCAGGTCCTCGTGCCGCAGCACGCCCACCGAGAGGGCGTTGACGAGCGGGTTGCCCTGGTAGACCTTGTCGAACCAGGTCTCGCCGCCGATGTTGGGCAGGCCGAGGCAGTTGCCGTAGAAGGAGATGCCGGAGACGACGCCGTGCACGACGCGGGCGGTGTCGGGGTCGTCGATGTCGCCGAAGCGGAGGGCATCCATCACGGCGACCGGGCGGGCGCCCATCGAGATGATGTCGCGCACGATGCCGCCGACGCCGGTCGCGGCGCCCTGGAACGGCTCGATGTAGGAGGGGTGGTTGTGCGACTCGATCTTGAAGGTGACCGCCCAGCCCTCGCCGACGTCGAGGACGCCGGCGTTCTCGCCCATGCCCACCATCAGGTTCTTCTTCATGGCCGGGGAGACCTTGTCGCCGAACTGGCGCAGGTACTTCTTCGAACTCTTGTAGGAACAGTGCTCGCTCCACATCACCGAGTACATCGCGAGTTCGCCCGAGGTGGGGCGGCGGCCGAGGATGGTGCGGATCTCCGCGTACTCGCCCGGGGTCAGGCCGAGCGCGTCGAACGGCTGCTCTTTGTCGGGTGTCGCGATCGCGTTGGTCACGGTGTCGGCGACGCCGCGGGAGGATGAAGTGGAAACAGCGGTCACGAGGCGTTCTCCCAGGGATAGCGGATGCTTGGCCCCGCAAGTCTACCGTCGCGGGCTGTTCTCCTCCCCAGCCGGACGGGCTGCAACGGAGTGTGCCAGCATGAATGGGTGACCTATCTCCCCGCTGACACCAGATACGACTCCATGCCCTACCGCCGCACCGGGCGGAGCGGCCTCAAACTCCCCGCGATCTCACTGGGGCTGTGGCAGAACTTCGGCGACACCACCGCGCGCCAGACGCAGCGGGACATCCTGCGCCGCGCGTTCGACCTCGGGGTGACCCACTTCGACCTCGCCAACAACTACGGCCCGCCCTACGGCAGCGCCGAGACGAACTTCGGCGCTCACCTGCGGCAGGACTTCTCCGCCCACCGCGACGAACTGGTCATCTCGACCAAGGCCGGCTATGACATGTGGCCGGGGCCGTACGGCGAGTGGGGATCCCGCAAGTCGGTGCTCGCCAGCCTGGACCAGTCGCTCGGCCGGATGGGCGTCGACTACGTCGACGTGTTCTACTCGCACCGGGCCGACCCCGACACGCCGCTCGAGGAAACCATGGGCGCCCTGCACACCGCGGTCACCAGCGGCAAGGCCCTCTACGCCGGCGTGTCCTCCTATTCCCCCGAGCGCACCCGGCAGGCCGCCGAGATCCTCGCCGGCCTGGGCACCCCGCTGCTGATCCACCAGCCCTCCTATTCGATGGCCAACCGCTGGGTCGAGACCGAACTCCTCGGCACCCTCGACGAGCTCGGCATCGGCTGCATCGCGTTCTCGCCACTGGCCCAGGGTCTGCTCACCGACCGCTACCTGCACGGGGTGCCCGAGGGCTCGCGCGCCGCCCGCCCCGGCTCGATGAGCAAGGACATGATCAACGACGAGACGCTCGGGCACATCCGGGCGCTCACCGCGATCGCGGCCGACCGCGGGCAGTCGCTCGCGCAGCTCGCGCTGGCCTGGGTGCTGCGGCGCAGCGAGGTCACATCCGCCCTGGTCGGGGCGTCATCCGTCGCCCAGCTGGAGACGAACCTGGCCGCCCTGGACAACCTGGCCTTCGACGACGAGGAACTCGCCCGCATCGACCTGCACGCGGTCGATCTGGGCATCAACCTCTGGGCGCAGTCGGCCGCCGTCTAAACCGCCGTCTAAACCGCCGTCTAAACCGCCGTCTAAACCGCCGTCCTAACCGCCGTTTGGACCGCCGTTCAGCACGTCGGTGGGCACCGCGCGGGGCCGGCCCGGATGTCAGAACTCGGGCATGAAGCTCTGCCAGACCGCGCGCCGTTCCCCGCGCGGGTCCGATTCGATCCGGTCCTCCTCGTCGATGATCAGGGTCAGCCGTTCCGGCTCCGTGTAGGTCGGCCAGGTGTCGTCCGGCCGGCCGGTGACGGCGAAACGCAGCCAGTGCCGGCGCATCCGTTCCCCGGCGCCGATGAACGCCGCGCGGCCGCCGAGCAGGCTCATCGCCCGGGCGAAGGGGGCGTCGACCTGCTCGAACAGGGCGAACAGTTCCAGGCCGTGGGTCGCGCCGATGCCGAGCAGGTGCATGAGCCGGGGGGCGAGGTCGAACCGGTACACGTAGACCGGCGCCACCCGGGAATGCAGTTCGCCGATCTGCACGCTCGGGTACCAGAACACGAAGTCTCCGCCGAAGTCGACGGCGGACCGGTTCGCCGGCAGCCGGGAGTACACCGCCCGCATCGCGTCGTGCGAGGACACGGGGGCGTTGTCGTAGACCGACACGATCCGCCACGGCGACCGGGGCAGGATGTCCACCCGGCCCCGGAACAGTGAGCCCTCCCGCTCGTTCGTGCCGATGATCAGCGGCACCCGGTGCTCCCGCCCGTGCCGGAACGCGTCGAGCGGCCGCTCGGGCAGGAAGAGACCGTCGACGACGGGCACCAGGCAGAAGGTGCCGGGGTTGGCGTCGGGGGTGCGAGACTGCACGACCACGGCCGCGCGGGTCAGGTCGGCGACCTCCGCGGAGCAGAGCAGGTCATTCGGGTCGGCCTGCTCCCCGCCGGGAATCTCGGTGATACCCCGCAGCTCGTCGACGAATTCCGCGGCCCAGCCGTCGGTGAGCGCGGTGGAGAACGAGGCGTTCGTCGGGGCGCTCTGCGCGATCGCCCGGGTGAACAGGCCCGTGGCGCTCGGCGTCGCCATCAGCGTGATCACCGCGTTGCCGCCGGCGGATTCGCCGAACACGGTCACATTGTGCGGGTTGCCGCCGAAGGCACGGATGTTGTCCCGCACCCATTCCAGGGCGGCAACCTGGTCGCGCAGCCCGAGATTGCTCTCGAGGGGGCGCTCCGGCGTCGAATACCGGCTGAAGTCGAGGTAACCGAGCGCGCCGAGCCGGTAGTTGAAGCTGACGTAGACGACCCGCCCGCTCCGCACGAAGCGCTCGCCGCGGCCGGCGAATTCCTGCGACGAGCCCACGCTGTACCCGCCGCCGTGGATGAACACCATCACCGGCCGGCCGAGCCGTCTGCGGGAGGGCGCTGCCGGGCGCAACACGTTGATGGTCAGGCAGTCCTCGCCCGCGGCTACCTTCGGCCCGGCCCCCTTGAACTGGCCCTTGTACGGTTGCGGCGCGATCCGCCCGAACGCCGACGCATCCCGGACGCCGTCCCACGGCACGACGGGCCGGGGCGCGCGGAACCGGTACTCGCCCACCGGCGGCGCGGCGTAGGGGATCCCGCGCCAGGCCAGCATGCCGTCCTCCTGCACGCCGCGCACGATGCCGCCGGTGACCCGCACGTCCAGGCGGCCAGGCAGCGGCACCGGCGCGTCGTGGGCCAGGATCGCACTCATGCCGCCTCGTCTCCTCGTACTGTCCTTCTCGGTGCTGGTGCTGGTGCTGGTGCTGGTGCTGGTGCTGGTGCTCGTGCTGGTGCTGGTGCCGCCGGTGGCGCCGCTACCGATATTCCGGGTTCGCCTGGAAGCCGAATCGCTCGCCCTTGTCCCAGTCCTGGCGCAGGTTGCCGTAGGCGGGGATCCCGCCGTTGGCCTTGAGGATCGCGGCCAGGTGCATGAGGTTCCAGGTCATGAAGGTGGTGTTGCGGTTGGTGAAGTCGTTCTCCGGCCCGCCGGAGCCCGGGTCGAGGTAGCTGGGGCCCGGCCCGATCTCGCCGATCCAGCCGGCATCCGCCGCGGGCGGGATCGTGTAGCCGACGTGCTGCAGGCTGTAGAGGATGTTCGACGCGCAGTGTTTCACGCCGTCCTCGTTGCCGGTGATGATCGCCCCGCCGACCTTGCCGTAAAAGACGTACTGGCCCTTGTCGTTGAATTCGCCGCTCATCGCGTAGAGCCGTTCGATAATCCGCTTGGTGACCGAGCCGTTGTCGCCGAGCCAGATCGGCCCGCCGATGACGAGGATGTCGGAGGTGCGCACCTTGTCGAACAGGGCCGGCCAGGCATCCGTCTTCCAGCCGTGCTCGGTCATGTCGGGGTAGACGCCGGTGGCGATCTCGTGGTCGATCGCCCTGAGGGTCTCGACGTAGACGCCCTGCTCGTGCATGATCGCCGCGCTGAGGTTGATGATGCCCTGCGTGTGGCTGACCTCGGGGCTGCGTTTCAAGGTGCAGTTGATGAACAGGGCCCGCAGGCCGGAGTACTCGAAGGATGCCTGGGTGTTGCGGTTCGGTGTCATGGCGCCAGTTTTGCACCGGCCCGGGGCTCCGGCTAGGGGCCCGGCGGTGGGCGCCCCCATCATTGCCGGGGCGCCGCCATCGGGGCTAAAATGCGGCGTGACCCCCCGCCAGCGCCGCGTCCTGATCGTGTCCATCCTGTCGTCCTTCGTGGCCTTCCTCGACGGCTCCATCATCAACGTGGCGCTGCCCGCGATCGGGCGGGAGTTCGGCGGCGACCTGGCCCTGCAACAGTGGGTGGTCGACGGTTACCTGCTCTCCCTCGGCGCGCTGATCCTCGTGGCCGGCTCCCTCTCCGATACCTACGGCCGGGTGCGGGTGCTGCGGGCGGGCCTGATCTGGTTCGGGATCACCTCGCTGGCCTGCGCCGTGGCGCCGCTGGGGACCCTGCTGGTGGTGGCCAGGATCCTGCAGGGCGCGGCGGCCGCGCTGCTGGTGCCGAGCTCCCTCGCCCTGATCACCTCCACCTTCTCCGGCCCGGCGCAGGGCAAGGCGATCGGCGCCTGGACCGGCTGGACCGGCATCGCCGGCATCGCGGGACCGGTGCTCGGCGGCGTCCTGGTCGACACGATCGGCTGGCGCTTCGTCTTCGGGATCAATGTGCTGCCCATCCTGGTCACCCTGATCGTGCTGGCCCGGATCGATGAGCCGGCGCGCACCGGCCCGGCCGCCCGGATCGACCTCGTGGGCGCGGGGCTGGCCGTCGTCGGCCTGGGTGCCCCCGTCTTCGCCCTGATCGAGCAGGGCCGACTGGGCTGGGGCAGCCCGGTGGTCGTCGTGCCGCTCATCGTGGGCGTGCTCGCGCTCGCCGCGTTCCTCCGGTGGGAGGCCCGGGCGCCGCAGCCGATGATGCCGCTCGGGCTGTTCCGGGTGCGCAACTTCTGGGTCGGCAACATCGCCACCGTCGGAATCTACTCCGCACTGAGCCTGGGCTTCTTCATCTTCGCGGTCTACCTGCAGCAGGTGGGCGGGTTCTCCGCCACCGCGGCGGGAATCGCGGGGGTGCCGGCCACACTCATGCTGCTCCTCTTCGCGACACTGTTCGGCACCCTCGCCGGTCGCTACGGCCCGCGCCGGTTCATGACCATCGGCCCCATAGTCGCGGGGGCCGGCTTCCTGCTGCTCCTGGCCGCCGTGCCGCCGATCAACGTGTGGCTGCAGGTGGTGCCCGCCATCGTGCTGATCGGCCTCGGCCTGGCCATCACGGTGGCGCCGCTGACCTCGGCGGTGCTGGGATCGATCCGGGCGGAGCAGGCCGGTATCGGATCGGCCATCAACAACGCCGTGTCGCGGGTTGCCGGCCTCATCGCCGTGGCCCTGGCCGGCACGATCATCGGCGGACGGCTCGATCTGGCCGGCTTCCAGCGGGTGATGGTCGTCGTCGCCGTGCTCATGTTCGCCGGCGGGATCGTGTCCTGGCTGGGCATCCGCACCCCGGTCGTCGCCTCGCACGAACGAGACAGCTCGGAAAAACTGTTATAGTTTCTAAGTTGTCTTCGAGCGTCAAGTTCGAACGGCACCACTGCGCTCGTAGCTCAACGGATAGAGCATCTGACTACGGATCAGAAGGTTGGGGGTTCGAATCCCTTCGGGCGCACGGCAAGAAAGCGGCTCACTTCGGTGGGCCGCTTTTTGTTTTCCCCCGCGGGGCCCTGCCCTTTTCGCGGCCGAGCCGAGGGGGCAGACTGTTGGAGTAGTTCGACAGGCGATCGAGGGAGACCTCCATGAAGACCTTTCCCAGCGACCGGTGGGTGCGCGCATTCGTCGAAGGCACCACGGTGGTGGACAGCCGGGATCCGCTCCTGTTCTGGGAGGACGGCTTCCCGGTGCCCGGCTACGCCTTCTCGGCGGAGACCGTCGAGCTGGCCCTGCTCTCCGAATCCGCTGACGCGCCCGTGCGCCGCGGCTTTGATTTCTTCGGACCGAAAGGGGAGGTGCGCACCTGGTTCGACGTCGTGTCCGGTGAGCGGATGCTCCCGCACGCGGCCTGGGTGCTGGCCGGACTGGCCGATCGGATCGTCTTCAGCTGGCGGCCCGGGCTGATCGACCGGTGGCAGGAGGAAGACGTCGTGGTGCGAGGTCATCCGCGGGACCCGTTCCATCGGGTCGACGCCCTTCCGAGCAGCCGGCAGGTGCGGGTCGCGGCGAACGGCGTCGTGCTGGCCGACACCCGGCATCCGGTGCTTCTGTTCGAAACCGGGTTGCCCACCCGGTTCTACATCCCGCAGGCCGACGTGCGGCTCGACTTGCTCCGGCCGGCCGCCGCGATCAGTGTGTGCGCCTACAAAGGCCAGGCGGACCGTTACTGGGATGTCGCCGACGACCCGAACCTCACGAGCGTCGCCTGGAGCTACAGCCGGCCGACGCCCGCCGTGGCGGAGATCGCGGAGCTGGTGGCGTTCTATAACGAGCGGGTCGACATCACCGTTGACGGGGCGTCACAGGGGCGGCCGGCCAGCCCGTTCAGCGATCCGGCGCATCGGCCCGCCTGACGGGCGACCCCGCGAACGACGGTCAGCGCGTAGCGAGGGCTATCCGCGTCGGCCTGGCCGAGTCGCGCCGCACGCTGGTGCGGTCACAGCCGGTGCACTTGAGCACGTAGAGCGGAAGGGTCAGCCGTTCGGCATGGGCAAGATTCGGCGTGAGCCGGGCCGGCGAATGACAAAACGGGCAGGTGATTCTCATGGTGATGTACCCCCTCGGGCAAGAACGCCACGTTTGCGACGTGTAATACCGAAGTTACTCCGCGCCGACGGGGAGAGTCACCCCCTAGACCGGCGGGCGGTTTTGTGCATGCGAGGAGCCTCGCGGCGGGGCCTGACCGGCGGTTCCTGATCGGCTCAGACCGTTTCGGCGTGCTCGATCACGAAGTCGGATCCCGGGTAGACGACGCTCTCGTGGCCCTCGCCGAACCGAACCCGGTACGGCGGTTCGCCGTCCTCTCCCCGCACCTCGATGATCTCGCCGTGCCGATCCGGTGTCTCCACCGTGCGACCGCGAATGATGATTCGATCTCCTGGGCGTGCGCGCATGAGACTCACCTCCTGAGCGTTACGTTACGCCGACAGTCGCCGCCTGCACAGGGCCACTTCGGGGCGCGGTCAGGCGTGCCGGGGTTTGCGGGCGGCGCCGGCGGGAGCCGTGCGCAGCCGGTCGCAGAGCGCCGTCAACTCGGCCAGTTCCTCATTGGAGAGGGCGTCGCCCATCCGCCCCGTGATCGTGTCCATGTGCTGCAGCGCCACCCGGCGGAACACGTCGTACCCCTCCGGGGTGAGTTCGACGATCGCGCCGCGCCCGTCGGACGGATCGGTGAGCTTGAGCACGTACCCGCGTGAGGCCAGCCGGTCGACCAGGCGGCTCACGCTCGGCTGGGTGAGCAGCACGTGCTCGTTGAGGTCTCGCAGACGGATGCGCCGGTCGGGTTCCCGGGACAGGTTGAACATCACGTCGTACTCGTTGAAGGAGATCCCCTGTGCAGGGAAATCCGAGGCGAGGCTGCGCATGATGGCCACCTGGGCCCGGAAGAGGGACTCCCAGGCGCCCACGGCCGCCGCTCGATCGCTCACCGTGCCTCCAAAGTCGTGTTCCCCAAGGATAGGGACTCGACCAGTGGAGCACCGAATTCGCTGATAGGGAATTCGCAGGAAAATAACGAACAGACAGCTAGCGCTCCGTTACCGGTTCGTTATATATTCAATGTGCGTCAACCGTTTGCTGTGGCGGGAGGCGCGAAATGTGATTGCAGGACACTCTTGGTGCAAGGGAAGAGGGTCGGTCGTTAGCCTCTACGACCGGCCCTCAATTACGTTCACGGTCAATCGCGTCACGCGCTGCAGGATGTCCGCGGAGGAGACGGTGTAAGCGCCCGGAAGACGTAGTTGTGCCCGTTGTTCAGCTTGCCGTTTTGACAAAAGAGGGAGCCGCTCTGCGCGTCAGGGCCGCGCGGACCGAGTGCGCACCTCGGCTGCGACCGACGTGAGCGTCTCGGTGAAGGCGGTGAGCTGCTGAGCAGTGAGGCTGGTGGTGCAGGCGGTGAGCATCTCCGAGAAATCTCGGTGGATGCCGCTCATCACGTCGTGCCCGTGCGGGGTCAGTTCAAGAAAGAGGCTGCGGCGGTCGCCGGGATGGTCGACCCGCTTCAGCAGGTTCGCCTCGACCAACCGACGGGCGATAGCTGTGATCGCACCGGTGGTCATGCCCAGGTGATGGGCCAGGGCTTTGGGTGTGATGCTCATCGACCGACCCACCCTGAACAGCGCACGCAACTCGGTGGCGCTCACGCCGGCATCTTGCGCGATGCGCTGGCGGTTGGCATCGAGGGCGCTTACGAACGACGTAGCAGCCGCCGGAAAACCGGTGAGGGTGTGCGCGAGTGGTGAGGGTTGGTCCATGTCTCCTCCGGCCGGCGCGGAGCGAGTCGTTTCACTCACGGTGGGTGGAATATATTCTACCGAATCCTCCCCAAACAAGCTGAAAATGTAGTTTACTGATTAAATCACTTAGTCAGTGAGACATATCAGGCACCGTCAAACCCCGATGGAGTAGCTCATGATTCCCGACATTCTCTCGCTTGGTCAATACGACACCGTCTACAACTTTCTCTCGCTGGTGATCGCCGCGCAACTGTTCACGGCGGTGTACCTGCTGATCGCGCTGCCGCGCATCCTGCCACGGTACCGGCAGGCAATCACGGTCGCCATCGTGGTCTGCGGTATCGCCGCGTACCACTACTTCCGCATCTTCGATTCGTTCAAGGCGGCATTCGTGACCGACGCCGTGGGTGGCCGAGGCGACTACGCTCAGGCCGCCGGGGCGGGATTCAATGAGGGCTACCGCTACGTGGACTGGCTCCTCACGGTGCCCCTGCTGCTGGTCGAGCTCATCGCCGTGCTCGCGCTGGCCCGGTCGGTGCAGCGGGGTCTTCTGGTGCGGCTCGTTCCGGCTGCCGCGCTCATGATCATCCTCGGCTACCCCGGCGAGATCAGTGGCGACAACGGTCTCCGTGGCCTGTTCGGGCTGCTGTCAACTGTCCCGTTCGCCTACATTCTCTATGTCCTGTTCGTGCAGCTGAGTAAGTCGCTGAACCAGCAGCCCGCGGGCGTGCGACGCATCCTGAGCCAGCTGCGCTTCTTGCTGTTGCTGAGCTGGGGCGTCTATCCGATCGCTTACCTGTTGCCGCTGCTGAGCATCGCCGGTCCTGATGCCTGGGTCTACAAACAGGTCGGCTACTCGATCGCCGACATCCTGGCCAAGGCCGTCTATGCGCTGATCATCTTCCAGGTAGCGCGCATCAAGTCTTTCGACGACGACCCCACGTTCGCCGACATCGAGCGCTCCCGCGACGGGGCGCCGGCGCGCGCCTGACCGTGAGGAGGGCGCCGCGCGCAAGTATTTTTCGATCGCCACCGGCAGGGAATACATCATTCGTTGGGCTGCCGGCTTAGGGATTACAGTAATCGCACCATTTTGGATCTGCGTGTGCCTGATTTCGTGGGTTCCGGGTTTGGTAACTGCACCGGCCGCAGCCGTGGATATCGGCTGCGATGGTCTGGGTTGCCGATCCGCACAAGGAGCAGGGCAGGCCGTGTTCGACGTTGATGTGGCCAAACCCGGGCGCCCAGCAGTGCGGACACTCTGTTGCAAGTCGCTGGGCCATTTTTTCGCAGAGCGCCCGGATGGCTGTGGCGCGGGACGGTGCCTTGTGGGCGCGGTAGTCCGGAAGTATCACGACGGAATTATGCTGTTTGAGAAGAGCTTCAGTGGTGTCGCCGAGGACCTCGAGTTGGGTGATGTTTTTGTGGGCGGTCGTGTGGTTGTTCTGGGTGCTCTTCAGGATCACTCCTTGGCCCGGGAAGCCGATGGCTGACGCGAACGTGAGGGCTTCGCGGGCGCTGGCGATGCGTCGTCCTCCGGCCAATGGCGAAGTGGTGACGCTGCCTTCGACAATTTCCAGGCCCAGGGTGTAGTCAATGAAGAGGAGAAGTTCGATGTTCTCCACGAAGAGTCCGAATCCGAAGGTGAAGGTGCCCTCGGAGGCGAGGCCGAGGCCGGTTCCGGCGATTTGCATGCCGAGTCGGGCTTTCGCTCGGGCTGCGTCGCGCGGGCTGAGGGGTCGGGCGATGTCGCCGGCGAATGTTCCAAATTGGTCGGTGTCGAGCCCCCTCGCCGCGGTGACGGTTGCGCCCAGGGTGTTCTGGAATGCGTCGTGGGCGAGCAATTCTTTGCCGTGCATCGTGGCGAAGGTGATCGTGCGTCCGGTGTAAACGGTGCGGGGGCAGGTCATTGGAAGTAGTCGGGCCTGGAGACGTAGGTGTCGGAGACGAACATGACACCACTGGAGGTGCTGAGAAGTTGCTGCACGGCGTCGATCAGCTCGCCGGCGTTGTCGGGTGGGAGGACGGTGATGAGCATGGTGAGGGTGTCGTATTCGTTGAAGAGTAAGGCCCCGGAGTGTTGGCCGTGGTGTCCGATTCCGGACACCCCTGACACGGACGTGTAGCCCGTGGCTCCGGCGGAGGTGATCAGTTCGCGGATTGCGGGGGCGTCGCGGGCGGGCACGACAACCTCCAGCCGGGTCATTTGGGTCAGGTTGTTCATGGTCATGGTCATGTTCCTTTCAGTGCGGTGGGGGCGGCCGTCCAGCCGTACGGGGTGTAGCGCCGCCAGGGGGCTGCGGGGTCGTTGCGTGCGGTGAGGGTGATCCAGTCGTTGTCGAGCAGGTTGCGCAACACCTGGTTGCGGGAGACGATGCGGCCGATGCTGTCCAGGGGTGCTTGGATGATGACGGTCAGGCGCATCGGTTCGTGGAAGAGTTGGCCGCCGAGGCCGACGGATTGCCAGGGCAGGCCGCGACGCAGGTCGCCGGCGTGGCCGGCTAGGACTCCGATGGTGCCAATGGCGTTGTGGATGGTTTTGGTTCCGGCGCCGAGGGTGACGGGGTTGAGGGCGGAGAAGTAGTACTGGTGGTTGATCCACTGGGCGACCACCAGGGGTGCGGTCATGATCGTTTCCAGCGCGGCACCGTCCAGGTCCAACTCTGTTTGGTAGGAGTGGAGGAACACCCGCCGGTTCAGGTTGACGCCGCGGGTCATCTGACGCGGTCCGATGATCATGGCGGCGTTTCCGGCCAGCCCCAGCTCTGGATACACCTCCGCCCAGTCGTGGGCGCGCCCCTGCACCCGGGCCGGGGAGTGTGGGGAAGCTCCCGGCAGGTCATGGGCGCGTTCCTTGACCAACCGTCCGGCGGCTGTGCGTTGGGCCAGGTCGAAGGTCAGCGCCGCATGGACGTGGCTCTGCGGGACGAGGTGCCGGTCCAGGAGTGTGACGGCGTCGGTGACGGTGTTGTGCTCAGCCGCGATGAAGAAACTGTCGGAGGGGATATCGATTCCGCGGGCTGCGAGGAGGGCGCGCACGCCGGGGTCGTTGAAGATGGCGGCGGAGGCGCGGGCGTTGGCCGCCCCGGGGTTGCCACCGCAGGCACCGCAATCCAACGCTGACTGGTACAGGTTGTTCATCGACTCGGATGCGTGGCCGGCGAGTACGACCAGTGGGGCGAACTGGCCGATGCCCATCATCCGCACCGCGGTTTCAGCCATCGCGGCCCGCTCCTCCAGCGTGAACGCGTCAACGATTGTCACGTTGCTCGGGAGAGTGGCCGTCGATGGGGTCAGGAATCGGTGGATTCGTGCCTGCAACGTCGGGGTAAGGGTGCGCAGCACGCTGATGGCGCCGTACAGCCAACCGGATACCTCCGCGAAGGCGAACGGCGTCACTGCGCCGGAGTCGGCACGGTGGGTCGCCTGACGGAGCGCGTCCCGGGTGCGGCCGCGCATGATGTGGTCGTCAGCCTTCGCCGGGTCCGTCGGGTGTTCGGTCAGGTGGTGGCGGGCGGTCAGGAGGGCCGGCAACGAATTCACGGCCCCGCGGGCTCTGTACCGGGAGAAGCGCACGGGGACGCCGAAGAATCCGGCGAACCCGAACGTTTCCACGTCGGGGGGGACCTCGATGTGACGCCGCATTCCTTCGGACCGGGGGTCAATGCACATCACCAGTTGCAGTTGGGGACGAGGGGTGAAGGGATCAGTGTCCCTAAGGGAGGCCACCAGGGTGGCGCGGTAGTGCAGCTCGTAGGCCTTCTGCCACGTCAGCTCGTGGTCGGGCACCGGATGGGTGGCCAAGACCCGGCTCACTGCCGCGATGTCATCCCGGTCTGCTCGACTGCCGCCGATCGACCGGGCAACGTGCTCGGCCCGGTGCCATAGGGTCGTTTGCGCCTCTTCGGCGATCAGGGGTTTGCGTGACGACGGGAGAGGTGTCAAGTCGAGGACGGCTTGGAGGGTCAATCTCACGCTCAGGTAGGACAGCAGGTCGATGTCCCCAATCTTCTCGGCCCGCCACTTGATATGGCCGACCCAGCCCGGCAGGTACTGGAGCTCGGCTCGGAGCGTCTCCGTAACCGCCTCCGCCGCGACCCCGAGCTTGACCAGCGCCCACGCCAGCGCGGCGTCAGGCTCGACGGGCAATTCGGCCACCGTCCGGCGCGCCGTTCGCGGGAGTGACGGGTCCCGGCGGGCCAGAGCGCGCCACGCCTGGTAGAAGCCCTGCTGCTTGTGCGGCATCGGCCAAAGCGGGTCCGGGTTCAGGTAGGACGACACCCAGGTGGCCAGGTACTCGTCCAGCCAGGGCGCCGATGGTTCCGTTGCGCCGGGGGAATTCCACAGCGCGCTCTTCATGTCCAGGACCGCCACGCTCACCGCGGACACGCTATTTCCGCCGACGGTGAGCTTCCCGGCCAGTTCGGGAACACGCTCGGCCAGGGCTGCTTCAAGGTCGGCATCGACGATGCGGCCGCGGTCGGCGTCGGCAAGGTAGGCCTCGCGGGATCGGGCGAGGACCACGCCCGGGGTGGCGGCGGTCTCGAACGGGCGAGGTTCGTGGCCCGCGAGAGGGTTCACCGCGATGAAGGACTCCACCGGCCAGGACGGCACGATGGCGTGGGCGGCTGTGGCCACCTGGGCGCGAAGAATCAAATTCATGACAACACTCCTGTGGTCACAGACGGGCGGGGGACAACTGGCGGGCGGGGAATAGCCGGCGGGCGGGGGAGGGCGGTCGTCACGGTCCTGGCATAAACGAGGTCACGCAGGTGTGCAAGCTGGCGCGGGTTGCGGGAGAGCAGTTGGACCGCGATGAGGCCGACGGCGGGCAAGGCCAGCAGCCAGGCCGGGCCGGCGTTGATGGTGGTCGCGGGTTCCAATGCCGCCGTGAACATTTGCAGGAGGGCCACATATCCGAACGCCAGCAACGCGATCGTTGCCGTGCCGGTGAGGAACGTTCGGGCCGAGAAATTGGTGCTCAGTGCTGTGCCCAGAGCAACGCTGGCGGTCACGGCAACGAACACGAGTAGAGCGGTGCTGGCCGTTGACACGTCGGGGGAGAACACCCATTCGGCTGCGGACAGCGCCGCCAATGGCACCAGCACCGACAGGGTCACGGCTGCAGCGAGTGTGAACGGCGAGCAGTTCTCTCGGGGTGGAAGGTCTCGGTCGACGGCGTGCTGTCGCACCCCCATGCCGGCCCCGAGGAAGAGGGTGGATTTGAACAGGGAGTGGGCGACCAGATGGAAGATTGCTGCCGCGAACACTCCCAAACCGCAGGCCATGATCATGAACCCCATCTGCGCCATCGTTGAGAACACCAACCGGCCCTTCACATCGGGCCGGACCAGGCGGACCGCCGATGCGTAGACCAGGGTCACGGCACCGGCCACGAACACCCCGATCATGACGGCCTGGTGTGGCGCGATCGCCGGGGCGAATCGGATCAGCAGGATCGCACCGGCGTTGACCACGCCGGCGTGCATCAGCGCGGACACCGGCGTGGGCGCAGCCAACGTGAACGGCAACCAACCCTGGAAGGGGATCTGGCTTGACCGAGCTAACGCCGCGACCACGAGCAGCGCGGCGCAGGTCAGTTGAAGCGGCAAGGGCAACGACTCCGCGACGGCACCAAGCTGGTCCAGGGGAATATCTCCTTTGGCGGTGACCAGCAGGATGGCGACAGGAACCAGGAAGACAGTGTCAGCGATCATGAACCTGGATCCGGTGCGCCGGATCCCGTCGCGGGCCTGCGCAAGCGGCCGATAGGTTGCCAGGAGCACAACGAGGGCCGCCCCCGCTCCGATCCAGGCCACGGTGAACAGGGACACCGACCCGGCGCATGCCATCAACACGGTGAAACCGGTGAGCAGGTTGGCTGCGACGACAAACCATACCTGTCGAAGATCACCGCGGAGGTAGCGAATCGCGAAGACCTGGATCAGCGCGCTGAGTCCCAGCACCAGCACGGACAAGATCAACGCCAAGGCATCCAGGTGCGCGGAGGTGGACCCGAACACCACCTGCTCACTCCGGTGCGGCGCGGCAACAGATGCGATAGCGATCACGATAGTCGCGACGAACCCGACCCCGACCACGGTCGCCGCCAGGCGGGCAGCCCTGTCTCCGCTCGCCCCCGCCCAACCGAGGAGCGCGGCGCAGAGCCCCGCGATCCACGGCGTCAGGGTCACACCACCCGCAACAAGCCAATCAGACATCAGCACCTCTCGAAGCACGACCTACAAAACAGGAAAAACATAGCACATGTTTAGTGTCGGGAATTGAGTGTGGAGAGAAGCTCGTCGGGTGGGAGATAATCGAGAGATGGCGACCTGGACGTTTCTGACCAATCACGCCCACGTGTTGTTGTGCGTGGCGGACAACCCGAACGTGCGGCTACGCGACGTCGCCGTTCAGGTCGGTATCACTGAGCGAGCGGCGCAACGCATCGTCACCGAGCTGGAGGAGGCAGGCTACCTGGACCGCGAACGCGAAGGTCGCCGCAACACCTACCGGCTCAATACGGCAATGCCCCTTCGGCACCCCCTGGATCGCGATCATCGCATCGGGGAGCTACTTTCTGCCTTCGCCAACACTCAGTCAGGGCCAGTAACAGAGCCGCGGGTCTAACGACCTGACTCCGCGAGGGTGCGCATGGCTGGCCCCCTGTCCTTCGTGCAATGTGAGCTGGGGCAGGTGGGCGAACGTGCGGCGAAGGGATGACGTCTCCACTGCAAGAATCAGAGCATGACGTCAACCGCTTGCTCGATGTTGTTCGACGAGCGGGGACTCTATTTTTGCGGACCGAAGTCGTGAAGTACTGGTGCGGAATCGCTCTGGGTGCGCTCGGGGGGGATGCTCATGCTCTGGCTGGCCCTTGTCCTGCTCCTCTGGATCGAGCAGCGCCGGCATCCCGGCGGCGCTTCGCTTCGTGACCTCCTTCGCCTTGCCCCTGACGTCGCCCGGCTTCTGAAACGCCTCATCTGTGATCGATCCATTTCGGTTGGTGGTCGTATTCGGCTTGGCGTTCTCCTGGCCTACCTGCTGTCACCCATTGACCTGATCCCTGATTTCATCCCGGTTCTCGGCTACGCGGATGACGCCATCGTGGTCGCGTTCGCTCTCCGTTTCGCGACTCGCCGGGCAGGCCTTTATGCCGTCGAGCGACACTGGCCCGGAACGCCCGACGGGCTAGCTGCCGTTCTCCGTCTGGCCGAACCTGCGGTGAGGGCGGGCGTGAGGCGGCCTGATGGCGGTGCTCGAGGTGGTGTTGGGCGATACGGTTCAATGCGACCGGAAAACGTGCCCCGCTGAGGTTCACTCGCGCCCGGTCGCGCCAGGCCGTGATGAACACCCCCTGGGTGATGTGTTCTGCCCTTGCCCGGGTCCGCGAAGAACGCAACGCGATCGTGCATACCAGCGGGGACCAGCGCGTATGCGTCAGCGAACGCCCGTTGTACCCCGGCAGAGAACACATCTGGCGGCAGATCGTCCTCCTTTTTCTTTGCGGATCATGCCGTCGTCGGACGCAGCATAGCGCCCGAGGCAAGTGCTGGTGTTTTCTGCCGTTCACGGTGAGGTGATCAGCGTCTTCTGTCGGGGGTGGCGTAGGTTACCCGTGTGTCCGGCGGGCCCCCTGACACCCCCGATGGCGCTGTGGATGGTTAGGTATTGTCCCGGCTTGACAGACCCTGCTGGTGGAGCAGCCCGGGAATGCGCGCACGGAAGGGGAAGAATCCCCGCGCCGCATGCGGCCAGGCGAGGCTGTCCCAGCGCCGCCGAACGGTCAGGAACGCCACTGCCTCGGAGGCGAGCGCGGCGTCGAGCGCCAGCATCCTTTCCTGAACTGGGCCCACCGAAGCGTAAGGCACGACGACGGCATCGAGACGTTCGGACGCCGCCCACTCGAGCACCGTGGCGGGGAGGACGTTGGGCAGTATTCGCGCCGGGCTGTTGAGGGCGCGCGACGCCCGCACGACACCATCCTCGAGAGCTGACGCCGTGAATCGACGGACCACGTCCGAGGCGCCCGCGAGCGACCGTGCGTCAGGATCAGCGGCCCCTGCGATGGCGACGAGTCCGCTGGTCGCATCGAGCCAGGGATGCTCGGCGCAGAGGCTCGCCGCGTCCAGATCCTCTTCGTGGAGCAGAAGCCCCACACGGCCCTGCACCGGGGCGGATGCTGCAGGTGGAATCGCTTCCGGCGACGGCATGGGCTCCTCGACGAGCGCCCGGGCCGATGTCGCGAGTCCCGACGGCGAGAACCGGCCGTCGGTGTACCGGGAGATATTTGCTGCCGTCGCGAGGTAGGTTTTGCCTGGGGTCTGGAGCCCGGCGACCCACCGCCAGGAGAGCGTGTTGGAGGCGGCATCCCCGTCGAGAAGGTGGCGGTAGAAGAAGTCCGCGCCCAACTGCCACGGCAGGCCGAGGGTGAAGATCCAGATGCTCGCAAACCACATCCGGGTGTGGTTGTGCAGGTACCCGGTGTCGACGAGCTCGTGCACCCAGGCGTCCATCGCGTCGATGCCGGTGCGCCCGGCGATGGCTTCGTCGTAGGTGGCCGATGGGTAGTCGCCCGTGAGCCTCTGATCTGCCAGGTCACGACGATACCGCCGCCACACGTCGGGACGCTGCTCGAGCCATCCCTTCCAGTACGTGCGCCAGAACACCTCCTGTACGAACTTCTCGCACGAACCGAGCGGATGCCGCTCGAGCACGGCCGAGACGACCTCCCGCTCGGTCAGAAGCCGGTGGCGGAGGTACGGCGAGAGCCCTGACACATTGTCGCGGGCGGGACCGGTGTCATGGTTGCGGTCGCGCGCGTAGTCTTTCCCCGCGCGGGGCAGGAAATCGGCGAGGGACTCAAGGCCAGCCGCGCGGGTGGGAATGAACACTCGTCCATCATGCACGATGACGATCGTGTCGACGTCGGCCTCCGGCCGTGAGCGGGGACTATCCCGCTGCCCAGCTCGCGTCGTACTGCGGAACTGCTGGGGCAGGCCATGAATATCACGATCATTTCGCTCGCCTCACGGCGCCGGCTGATTTTCTTTGAGGGGGAGACTGCTGGTTGAGTACACAAAGAAGTGGTTGTCCATCGGAGAACCGGCGGCCAAATTCAGTCGATCGCTGACGCCTTCCATGTGCCCGGGCTGCGCCTCAGCAACAAGGTACAGGGCACTTTCCGAGGTGGCCTTTCCCCGTTTCGGTGAGAGGTTAAGTCTCTGGTGAGAGGTGGATTACTCACGATATGGGGCGGCCACATTCGTGGAGGAAGTCCAAGGTCCGTGGCTTCGGCTGCTCTGGCCGCGATGTCGCCCTCGGGGAAGGCAACTTCGACGTGAGTTCGGCGCCACGTTACGCCCTTGAGGCTGAGGACAATCTGGAATCTTCGAGGTTTGACGCGGCGCGAGGTGGTCTCGATGACCGACACGGTGGAGCGAGTGAGGGTGATGTCGCCCCACGGCTCGGCCAACGCGCCATCGAGGGCGTGGAGAAATTCGTCGAGTTTCCCACGGAAGAGGGTATCCACGTCTTTCGTTGCGCGGCTGGCCAGTCCAATTTTGTGTTCCAGGTCGTAGACGCGAGAACCCACCCCGTCCGTGAGCCGGTTCGGCCGGTAATTTTCTAGGCATCCTGAACCCACCGGTTGAGCATCGAGGCGTTTGAGGGCCGTCTGTCCTTCTCGGGAAGATCACTCAACGGATTCCCGGTCACGCCCGGTTCTCTAATGTCCGGACCAGACTGGAGTGCTGTTCGTCGGTATCCCGCCCGAGGGCTCGGGCGTTGCGGAGGGCTTGTTACTGCTCGATGGCGATGTCCCACAGCCGGTCCTGGACGCTGTTTTCAGTCCCTCCCCGGAAGTGTCAAAATTAGAGCACTTTCGGGATAGTTTTGGCGAGGGCACTCTGGCTGGCGCGGTTGGGACGCTTGGTCTCGATTGCCGGGCTGATCGCCGAAGGCACCGTGTCTCCGTCTCAGATCGCGTCCGCTGAAGCGATCAAGGAGTTCCGCGACAGCGGTGCTCTGGACGGACTGTTCGCGAAGATCGACGCCGGCGATATTCAACTCACCGGTGAGGGCGGGTTCGCGCCCGGCTTGATCGAGGCGGCTCTGGAGCTTGGGGCGCAGGTTACTCAGGCCTGTGCGTCGTGATGAGGAGTGCCATGTCAGCCGCGGGAGCGGCCTGGGAAAGAGAATTGGTTCGCGTGGATTTCGCAGCTATGGAATCTCGATCACCGGGTGGCCATTGGCCCAGTTCATTTTTACAGCGTTCATTCCGCGGTAGATAAGTGAGTCGTTCCATGAATGAAAAATGAGGCTGTCAGTGTCGTTCTTTGATTGAACGACATCTTGGCCGCCAGGGCCGGAGTACCCGTTCTTCGAGAGGGTAGTTGAGAGCAGGGGTGCGTCGTGCTTTGTGTACGGCCCCAGCACGGATGAGGCGGTTGCGTATCCGATTTTGTATTCGCCGGCCGAGTAGTCGTTCGCGGAGTACAGGAGTGCGTAGGAGCCGTCGTGGCGGATGAGGGTGGGGGCTTCGACGACCTGGCCTTCCCACGGAAGGGTCTGTTTGAGGAGTTTGGTCGGTGTCGAGGTGAGGTGGGCGCCATCGGGTGAGACCTTGGCGATTTGAAGCCAGGTGTCGAGGCCACAGCAGTTTCCGTCGTTCTTCCAGAGTAAGTAGCGCGTGCCGTCTGCGTCGAGGAACGACGCGGGATCGATCGCGCCGCCCTCGTCGGCAGGACAGACGAGAGGGATGTCACCGACCGGAGTGAAGGGTCCGTCGGGCGAGGAAGACGTTGCGGCGCCGATGCATTGGGCTGCCGGGTCGACGCTCGCTGCGACGTAGTACATGACGAATTGATTCGGCCCCACTTGGGAAACGTCCGGCGCCCAAGTTTTTCCGGTCGTGGCCCAGGCTGGCAGTTCGGGAAGCGCGTCCGTTTGTGAGACAGTCCAGTGTTCGAGATCGGAGGACGTCGCGACTTGGACGTTCGCTGCGGCGGAATTGGTGGCGTACGCGAAGAAGGAGTCGGGTGTCGTCAGCACGTCCGGGTCGGCGAAGTCCTGATCGATGAGGAAGTGGCCGGCCTCGGGCAACGGGCTGTTCCCTTGTCCAGCGAATGACCCGCCATTAGCGCAGCCGACAAGTAGAAGTACTGCTGCAACGGAGGACAGAGATAGGCCTGCCGTGCGAACGCTAACCCTTGACACCGGAACTTGCCACGCTTTCGACGATTTGGCGCTGGGCGAGGGTGAAGAGGATGAGAACGGGGACGGAAGCGATCACGGCGCCGGCCATGATGATGCCGTAGTGGGTGGAATAGGCGCCCTGAAGGATTGAGAGCCCAGGTTGCAAGGTGAGGTTCTCTGGGCTCAGGAGCACATAGATCGGCCAGAGGAAGTCGTTCCAATTCCCGAGAAAGCTCAGCACGGCGAGCGTGGCCAACGCAGGTTTCGATAGGGGCAGCACGATTTGGAGGAAGATCCTGAAATCGCCAGCCCCGTCGACGCGGGCGGCTTCTTCGATCTCGCTGGGGAGACCGAGAAAGAACTGGCGCAGGAAGAAGATGCCGAATGCGCCCGCTGCGCCGGGTACGGTCACGGCCAGGATGGTGTCCAGCCAGCCGAGGTTTTGAACAATGAGGTAGTTCGGAATCAGGAAGATGACGGGGGGTACCAGAAGTGTGCTGACAATTGCACCGAAGACGACTCGTTTCCCCCAGAAGTCGAGCCGTGCCAGGGCGTAGGCGCCCGCTGACGCGGTAATCAAGATGATCATCGTCTGCAGGGTCGCCGCGGCCATGCTGTTGAGGAACCACCGGAATATCGGTTGCTGTCCGGACGCGAGGGTTTTGTAGGCCTCGAGGGTGAAGGGGCTGGGGAAGGGATTGGCAGGGGAGCTGATCGCATCGAAGTCCGTCTTGAAACTGGTCAGGAGCATCCAGACCAGAGGAACCACAATGGTCAACGCGATGAGCACGAGGGCCGTGTAGAGAAGCACCCGCGGAGAGGCCCTTCTGAGCCGACTCCGTCGGTCGATATTCGTTGCAGTCATGGGGACTCCTCAGTTCGACTTTTCTCGTTGCAGCCGGAAGTTGATGACACTGATCACGGCGAGGAACGCAAACAGGACATAGCTCATGGCCGAAGCTGCACCCATCTGATTCTGCGAGAGACCCTGGTCAGCGATGTACATGATGGCTGTGCGGGTCTGATTGCCCGGACCGCCCTTGGTGAGAAGGTACGACTGTCCGAACATGTTGGCGGAGGCCAGGATGGTGACGGTGGTGACGAACATCATCACCGGGCGAAGGCCAGGCAGGGTGACGTTCGTGAATTTCTTCCACACGCCGGCGCCGTCCATGGAGGCCGCGTCGTAGAGTTCCGGGCTGATGCCTTTGAGGCCGGCGAGCAGGATGACCGTGTTGAATCCGAGCGTCCACCAGACGGTGACACCGACCAGCGAGATCCAGGCCCAGGGCACATCCACGGTCCACGGCGTGTTGTCCGGGAGGCCGAAGGCGCCGAGAACGTGGTTGACCACGCCTACTTGCGGGTCGAGGAGGTACTTCCAGATGACGCCGATCACGGCGACCCCGAGTACGTAGGGGGCGAAGAAGATGGCGCGGAAGACTGTCCCGCCCTTGATCTTCTGGTTCAGCAGCGAGGCAACCGCGAGTGGGATGACGAGGAGTAGGGGAACGCTGGCGACGGTGAAGATCCCGGTTGCGCTCATGCTCGCCCAGAAATCTCCGGAGGTCAGGGATCCAGGGGTGAACAGCTGGATGTAGTTGTCCAAACCGACGAAAGGCTGGTTGGGCAGGAGCGGGTTCCAATTATGGAGGCTGATCCAGAGGCCGTATACGGCGGGTGCGAGAACGAAGACGCCGAAGAGCACGAGGAAGGGAGCGAGGAAGACGTAGGCGATTCCGGTGCGCCTGTTGCCCCCCGCCCTGCGGAGCCGAGGGCTCCGCAGGGCGGGGACGATCGGGGCCAGATTAGCCACCGTACTGGGCTTTGTTCTGCTTGAGCAGCTGGTCTGCCTTGGCGGCAGCGTCATCCAGCGCCTCTTTCGGCGTCTTCTTGCCGAGGACCGCTTCGTTGACCGCGGTCGTGATAGTCGCCATCGCGTTGCTGATGCCAGGTGCTGACGTTTCGTAGTGCGCGTAGGGCAGCTCGTCTAGGAACGGCTTCAGGTTCGGATACTTCTCCAGGAGCGCCGGATCGTTTCGCACCTTGTTGTTGGCGGGAAGTTCTCCTGTTTCGGCCCAACCGCTCGAGTGTTCGTTCATCCACTTCACGAAGGTCGCGGCAGCAGCGGTCTTGTTCTTGTCCTGGCCCTTGTTGTTCATGAACATCCAGTGCGTGGAACTCGACCACACAGCCTTCTCAGTGCCGATCTGGGGCACAGCCGTGGCCGTCCAATCGACCTTGTCCAGCGCGGTGTTCGTGGTCTGCCAGACACCGTTCCAGTTGAAGGCGGTCTTGCTGGACACCAGGGCGTTGATGTTTCCATCCTGGGCAACGTTCTCGGGGCTGTAACCGGCCTTGATGACGTCGGTCATGTGCGTTAGCGCCTGGACACCCGCGTCGGAGTTGAACGTGGCCTTGGTCACGCCATCGTTGAAGAGGTCGCCGCCGAACTGCCAGAGCAGGGACTCGAATTCGAACGTGCCGGTGAAGACGTACCCGTCGACCCACTCGCCCTGAACGCCCGCGGTCTTGAGCGCGGCAAGCGCCTTCATGTAGCTGTGTTTGTCGGTGGGGATGTTGGCGGGATCCAGGCCAGCCGCCTTCAAAACATCATTGTTGACGTAAAGACCCATCGGAGTCACGCTCCACGGGATTCCGTACTGGGTTCCGCCGTAGTTGCCGGCGTCCATGAGGCCGTCCGGGAAGTCGGACGCCTGGTATCCGAGGGATTTGACGATGTCATCGCCCTTGAGGAGCAGGCCCTGGGCTGCGTATGTGGCGATGTCATCACCGTGTGCGACGGCGACGTCAGGCCCCTTGCCGGCTTTCACAGCGAGAGGCATCTTGGCGGCGATATCGCCCCACTGGAGCGGGTTGTTCTTGACGACGATGTTCTTGTGCTCTTTGTTGAACTGGTCGACCAGCTTGGGGACGAGGACGGGAGCGGCGCCACCTGTCCAACCATTCCAGAAGCTGATCGTGACTGCGGGGCCTGAGTAATCGGCTCCGCTGACGCCGGCCGTTTGCGGTGCCCCGCTTCCGCTACTGCACGCGGCCAAGGCAACGCTGGCGCCCAGAGCGACCGCGACCGCGAGCCCGCGTCGGACAGATTGTTTCTTCATTTCCCGTGCTCTCCTTTGAGTGATGCCGCCAGGCCGTGGCCGGCGAGTTGGATGTCCCCGTTCGATCGTTAACCACTCGAGCGGCTCAGGGAAAAATTTACAGCGCTGTAAGTCTGATTGTCAAGTGTTTCGAGAAGCGCCGCATCTGGGCTGATCCGTGGATAGAGTCATCCCGAGGGTCCGGTCCAGATGGTCCGGGCCCGGCCGGAAGCAGGGAGGGACGTGAGCGTGGTTCGAATGGAAGACGTGGCCAAGCTGGCCGGCGTATCGATGAAAAGCGTCTCCAATGTCATTCACAATTACGCCCACGTGAGTGTCGGTATGCGCACGCGTGTGCAGCAGGCCATCGATGAACTTGGGTACCGTCCCAACGTGTTGGGCCGCCGCCTGGTGACAGGGCGCACGGGGATGTTGACGCTGGCGTTTAGCGATGTGAGCTTGCCCTACTTCTCCGAACTCGCGCGGGTTGTGTCGAGTGAGGCCGGGCGACGTGGGTATCGACTCTTGCTGGAGCAAACGGATGGCACTCTCGAGGGTGAGAGGGCCGTGGTCTCGTCCAGCGAATCTGGCCTCGTAGATGGGGTGATTTTCCAGCCATCGATCATGTCGACAATCGAGATCGCGCAGCATCGCCAGGACGATCCTCTGGTTCTGTTGGGCGAAGGGGCTGCCCCTCTAAGCGTTGACCACGTAATGATCGACAACACGGGGGCCGCAGAGGATGCCACCTCGCATTTGATTTCCTCAGGGCGGAGGCGGATCGGATTCGTAGGTCAAGAGGATATCAAGCAGTCCGCCACATCCAGTCAGCGCCTAATTGGGTACCAGCAGGCGCTCGAGCGGGCCGGGATCAGAGTTGACTCGTCACTTCTCATGGCCAGTCATGCCATAAGTTCCCAAGATGCGGCGGTGGCAGTGAGTCGCGCGCTCGACCGGGGCGTGAAATTCGACGGTCTGGTGTGTCGGGATGACCTTGCGGCAATCGGCGCACTCCGAGCTCTTCAGGAACGTGGGCTCTCAGTTCCCGGAGATGTGGCCGTCATTGGATGGGACAACATCGCGATGGCCGCGTGCACCTACCCGAGTCTCTCCACGGTGGCACCCGACACCAAGCAGCTCGCTGTTGTGGCCCTCGACATGCTGGAGGAGCGCATCGCGGGGTATGCGGGACTGGGCCGACATCGGCTGGTGGATTATGCTCTCGTTCTTCGGGAGAGTGCTCCCTGATCAGATAGCCATTCTCGCGCCGCGGGATCCGGCACGACTGCCATTGACCAAAAAAAGTCCGGACACATGTTTACAGCGCTGTAAAAATGTTGCAAACTTGCGGACATGGACAACACCGTCGATTCGAGCCGCCCGAGCATCTTCCCCGCCAGCGAACAGGACGGTTCGTATCCGCGGCCGCAGCTCATGCGTCCTGTCTGGGCTGACCTGTCAGGGGAGTGGGGCTTCCGTTTCGACGACAACGACGAGGGGCTGGCGGAAGGGTGGCAGTTCAACCCGGTCTTCGACCGCCGGATCATAGTTCCCTTCCCACCGGAGTCGCCGGCGTCGGGTATCCACGACACGGGCTTTCACTCGGTGGTTTGGTACCACTGTGAAATCGGGATCGATGACCTGAAAGAAGCCGGACTTGGGTCGCAGGGCGAGCGGCTCATCATCCACTTTGGTGCGGTCGACTATCGCTGCAACGTGTGGCTCAACGGCATCCTTCTTGGCGAACATGAAGGTGGTCACACGCCGTTCAGCTTCGACGCCACTGCGGCGCTGACAAAGGATCGGCTCACTCAATCCCTGGTCGTGCGGGCCGAGGATCTGCCCGGTGACGTTGCACAACCCCGGGGGAAGCAGGACTGGGAGCGGGACCCGCACGTTATCTGGTATCACCGGACAACGGGAATTTGGCAGCCCGTCTGGCTGGAGGCTGTCCCAAGAGTAGCGGTCGAAACCCTGAGCTGGCATCCTGACCTGGCTACAAGCACGGTGAAGGTGGCGGTCACCTTCAACCGTCTACCTAGGCCCGGCACGGTTCTCAAAGTGGACCTGACCTATAAAGGCGTAACGATCGGCGACCTCGCCATATCGGCCAACAGGACTCGCGTGGAAGGCACCATCTCACTCGCCAGGCAGACCAACGGCCAAGACTACGAGCAGCTTCTCTGGAGTCCCGAGACTCCGCGGCTGGTCGACGCTACCGTCACACTCTCCGATGGCGCGGGGGCTCGCGTCGATGCCGTGGGCTCGTACCTCGGTCTACGCTCCGTTGCCGTCGAAGGGGGACACTTCCTCCTGAACGACCGGCCATACTATCTCCGATCTGTGCTGAACCAAGGCTATTGGCCGGAATCGCACCTGGCGAGTCCCTCGGCGGACGCCCTGCGCGCGGAGGCGCAGCTCATCAAGGATTTAGGTTTCAACGCCACGCGAGTGCACCAGAAGATTGAGGATCCGCGCTTCCTGTACTGGACGGACCGGCTCGGCCTCCTGGTTTGGACCGAGATGCCCAGTGTCTTCGAGTTCTCCAGGACAGCAATCCGTCGAGTGACTGCGGAATGGACCGAGATCATCACTCGAGACATCTCACACCCGAGCATTGTGACGTGGGTCCCTCTCAACGAGAGCTGGGGCGTCCAGCACATCGCACATGACAACGCGATCCAAAACTACTCCCGGGCACTCTTCCACCTCACGAAGGCCCTCGACAGCTCCCGCCCGGTCGTCTCCAATGACGGATGGGAACACCTCGACTCGGACATCTGGTCGATTCATGACTACGAGGCAAGCGGACCTGTCCTCCGCGAGCGGTACGCAGACGCAGAATCAGCACGAAAACTGTTCGAGGGCATGGGCCCGAGCGGCCGTCGCCTGCGACTCTCCGAGGAACCGGACCGTGGCCAGCCGATCATGCTGACAGAATTTGGGGGCATCAAGTTCCAAACGGACTCGGAGTCGCTGGATGACGCGTGGGGCTACTCCACTGCGCAGTCAGCCGCTGAATTCCAAGCACAATTCCGCACGATTCTCGAAGCCGTCCACGCCAGCACAATCCTTGCCGGCTACTGCTACACCCAGCTCACCGACACCCTGCAGGAAGCAAACGGGCTAGTGACCCCTGACCGCACGCCCAAGCTCCCCCTCGATGTTCTGCGCGCGATCATCACCGGAATCGACGCACCCCTCGATCAGAAGTACACCCTCGAATCCCACGACAGAATCGCGGATCCGGATCCGACCTTTGCGCCCGCCTAACTCCATGTTGCGCACGCCGCTGTCAGGAACCCAATTCGTTCTCGCGGCTCACGGCTACACCGCATCGATCGCGAGCATCGGCGCGAGCATCCGATCACTCCAATACCACGGACGGAACCTCATCGTGCCGTTCGAGGCTAACCAGGTGCGACCCTTTTTCCGCGGCGCCATTCTCGCACCGTGGCCGAACCGAGTCGTCGACGGAAGGTACACATTTGGTGGCGTAGAGCAACAACTCAGCATCACCGAGCCATCCAGGGGACACGCCCTTCATGGACTCGTGTCCTGGCTGAACTTCGAGGCTGTTAAACAGGCGTCCAATCGGCTCATCCTTTCGGCAACCATTGAGGCGCAACCTGGATATCCCCACAAGGTGACGGTGGAGATCGAATTCGCCCTTGACGTAACGGGCCTACAAACGACAGTGACGGCACTGAATGTTGGACCAAACGCGGCCCCCTTTGGCGCAGCTCCACACCCCTACCTTGTCGCCGGTGAGGGCCGCGTCAACGATTGGATGCTCGAACTCCCAGCCCATCGAATCCTTACCGTGACTCCTGGCCGGCTCATTCCCCTTCGCCTGCGTGACATCAATTCTGGAGATCTTGCTGCCCTTGATTTTCGCAGGCCTCGGGCGATCGATGACACCCTTATTGACCAGGCCTTCACTGGCATCGACCGGGACAAGGAAGGCACGGCGACCGTTCGAGTGACGACGAACGCGGGTAGTGGTGTGGCGCTGAGCTGGGGCAGCGAATGCCCTTGGGTTCAGGTGCACACCGCTGATCAAAGCGAACGCTCCATTGACAGAATTGGACTAGCCGTGGAGCCGATGACCTGTCCGCCGGATGCTTTCAACTCTGGAGTGAACCTGCAGGTCCTTGAGCCGGCAGGTTCAACACGTGCCTCCTGGACGATTCGAGCAATTGACTGACTGTGGCCCGTCCAGCGGTTCCAGTTACCCTTTGGGGCGAGCGAACACGTTGCGCAACGAGACCCGTTTGGTGTATTCGACCGACCTTCGAGCTCGGGCTGGTGCGCCGCCCGCTGTGGCGTAGGGGGTGTAGGTGATGGTGTCGAGGTTGTATTCGAAGTAGACGAATTTGTCCAGTGGGGCTGCGGGATGCCAACGGCCTTCCCCGCGCGTGGCGAGGCGCCGAGTGCCGAAGGAACGATAGTCGCTCAGGGGTGTCGACCAGGGTTGAGGGGTCAAGGTCGAGCCGTCCGAAGAGGTGCTCATCCGATCGTCGGAGATAAAGTCGACGAGATCGCCATCGCAGAAGGTCAGGTCGGCGGTCACAGTATGCGCACCGTTGGTGAAAACACCGCGGACATGGCTGTCGTCGAGGGGCTGCCAGTCGATGGGTGCGTCAATGAACGCCGCGGGGGCGAGGATGCAGAGGTCGTTGAAAAGTGTCACGGTTTCGGCCCGGTCCATTTTCGGCCCCGCGGCGTTCGCCATCGGCAGCACCGAGCACAGCTTGACGCGCATGGTGGCGGTGCGCCCGACGAGGACGTGGAGGACGTCGACCGGCAGGCCGAACATTGTGGCGTCCATCCAGAACAACCGGGTCGGCGCGGGCCCGTAGGTATTGACCTGCTCGCCGGTGTAGGTCATCCACCGCGACGTCGCATTGGCACGTATTCGGCCGTGAATATGGGCGCGCAACGAGGACACCCGGGGTTGACCGACTGCCCCGGAGCGACGGACGTGCTCGGCGACCAGCCCAGGAAGGTGAGCCAGGTCGGCTTCGGTCACGACCACGCCTGAACGCGGTTGGACTTCGCTGAGCGCGGCCTGCACCTGACGCCGATACTCGGCACGGTAACTCGTTGGACCGTGGGACACGAAGGTGTAGGCCAGAGCGGCCAACAGCAGAAGGTTTGCCAGTGTGCCTGTCTGGGCGTCGCTCCATGAGGTCAGGATTGCGGTCTGCGAGATCAGGACGCCGATAGTGCCGGCGACCCACCACAAGCGATTGCGGGCTGCGAGCAGCACCCCGGTCGTTACGACCACGACGGCGGCGAGCAGCCAGAACAGGCCGAGCGCAGGTTCAATCGGCTCGGTAAGAGCCTCCACCTCCGCCCAGCCGAACCCTTTGACTGCGCCGAGCAGATGGATGAGACCGTGCCCGACAAGCACGACAACGACGAACCACCGCATGAAGGTTCTCATCGGGGTCGCGTCCCGAAGCTGGCGAGGGAAATAGTTTTCGACGCGGTCCGTGCGCGTGGCTGACATGGTGTGTGCCTTCGTTTTCGTGGGGCTGGGTTGAGTTGGGTTGGGTTGGGTCGGTCTGGTGGTGGTGACTCAGTCGGATGAGACGGCGTCGAGAACGGGCAGTCGGGCGGCACGGGATGATGATGGCCACAATGCGGCCAACACGCCGACGACGACAGGCAGGATGAGCATGCCGGCGAGCTGCGCCCAGGGAATGGCCAGCGTGGTCCAGCCGACCCCGTTGAACACGGTCGGCATCACTGAGGCAACGGCAACGGCAACGGCAACGCCAACGCCAAGAACAAGGCCGACGACGGTCGACAGCTCGCTGGGGCGATGCTGTAGACGTGACTCCAGCCCCACTGCGGCCACGACCCTATCGAAGTGCGCACGATCGACCGGCCTGCGGGCGATGTCCAGCGGCAACGTGATGCTCTCCGCCGCAGTGAACGCAGGAACCAGTTTGAAGGATTGGAAGATGAACCCCAGCCGGGTGCGGCGAAGCTTCGTCAGTTGGCGCTGGTTCATCCGGCCGACGTCGGCTGTCGCGGAGCGAATCTGGAGGGGTTTCGTGGTCGGGTAGTTGGTCATGTGTTGTCCTGGCGGAAGATGCTATGGGTTGAAGAGTGATCGTGCGGTGAGCGCGTTCGACTTGCGCGGGCGCTGTGGAGCGCAGGCCCGTTAGAACCGCGCGGTCACCTGAAGGCGCAAAGCAACGGGAGGTGCCGACGTACGGGTGTTAGCTGGGAGCGGTTTTGTAAGGGGCGAGGACAAGGTTGACGCCCGCGCGTGCGTAGCCGGCCGCGATGGGCTCTCCCGTGATCAGAAAGCTGAAATACAGGGGGCCAACGAGCGCATTGAGCACAAAGTCGACATCCGTATCGACGGAGAGCTCGCCGGAGGCGATTCCGCGCGCGATCGCCGCACGCCAGTGCCGCAGGTTTGGCTTGATGATCAGATTGCGGTAGCTGGCGGCGAGCACCGGATCGGCGGCCATCTCGGCCACCAGACCAGGCAGCACGCGGCCGAGAGGCGTCCGGGTCAGGACATCGATCAGCTGGTCGGTCAGGGCCACTAAGTCGTCGGCGGCGCTGCCGGAATCGTTATCCTTGCCAGGGCGCATTTGGGTCACCATCGCCTCGACGACGAGCTGGGACTTTTGCGACCACCGCCGGTAGATGGCTGGCTTACTCACCCCCGCCCGCCGGGCGACCTCTGCCACCGTTACACGGACATAGCCGACCTCGGAGAGCAACGCAATCGTTGCCCGCAAGATGGCCTGATCCATGTCTGGGTCGCGGGGGCGCCCGATGTCGCTGCCGCGGCCACCGGTGCGGCGCGGCGCCATCAGCGACTCGGACATCAAAACCAACTCCCTATTACGTAATTGTTAGTAACGTAACAGAGCTGGCCAGGATACGCAACTAGTAGTAACGGAACTGTGCGTAATGATTACGCAGGTGAGTGGCCTCACCAGAATTTCTCGCCGATTTCACTTCCGAAGCGCACCGTGTATCGGATCGGATTTAGTCCTACTAAAGCGGGGAGCAACCATGCGCACAACACGGCAGCTGAGCATTACCCTTCCGAACGAGATGGCCGACGCGCTACGTCAGCGAGTGAGTTCGGGCGCGTACGCGAGTGAGAGCGAAGTCATCCGAGATGGATTGCGCACCTTGTTCGCCCGAGACCAGGTGCTCGAGTCCTGGCTTCGCGAGGAGGTTGTCAGTGCCTATGACGCGCTCGCGGCTGATTCCTCCGCCGTGGTCGGCGTCGACGACGTGCGCGGCTTTCGGCGAAGCACGCCGAACAGCAGTGACCCACGACGGGGTCGTCTTCCGGCGGGAAGCACTTCACCAACTCGAGGATGTCTACGATTTCATCGCCGACGCAGGGTCTGCTGCCACCGCGGCGGGCTTCGCTGAATCGATCGTCATTTTCTGTGAAGGCCTGTCCGACTTCCCGTACCGCGGTGTGGCGAGGGTGGACCTCCACCCCGGGTTGAGAACGATCGGCTTTCGGAAGCGCGTCGTGATCGCCTATTCCATCCTCAATGAGACCGTGGCCATCATCGGAATTTTCTCCGGCGGTCGCGACCACGAACAGATTCTCCGCGACACCAACGAACTCGACTGACCACAATGCGATCGGTGGCCCCGCTCTCAATGGCGAGCAAGTCCTGAGCCATCGCTCGGACGGATTCGCGTCCCGGTGACGGTTCCGCAAAAGAGTTCGGGAGTGGGGAGGGGTGACACTGAACCCAGTAGCATCAGCGCAGGGGGAAAGTTGACGATTCACGACGTTCTTATGCGTCTGAGGCGGGACAAGGGAACCCAGGGTGATTCCAACCGCAAGCACGGAACTCGTCCCCAACGTCATCCCCATCGCCCGTGGCGCAGGCTCCTAGAAGACGTCGGGGCTCGGGGTGCTCGACTGGCGGATCGACACGTCGGCGTGCCGGTCGAACCGGTAGCCCACGCCGCGCACGGTGCGCACGATGTCCTCGTAGCGGCCCAGCTTGGCGCGCAGGCGGCGCACGTGCACGTCGATCGTGCGCTCGTTCGGTGCGTCTTCCTCGTCGGCGGCGTTCCAGAGCGAAGAGATGAGCTCTGCCCGCTCGATGGTGCGGCCTTCTCGCAGCACGAGGTACTGCAGCAACTCGAATTCCTTGTAGGTGAGGGCCGCGGTCTCGCTGTCGAGGATGACCCGCTTGCGGGAGATGTCGACGACGACGCCGCCCGGCGCCCGGTCGGGGTCCTCGGCCTCGTTGCGGTGCCTGGCCAGGGCGGCCGGGTCCTGCAGGGCCAGCCGCACGACGTCCACATCGCGTCCGCCGGCGCCCGCCGGTGCCAGGGCGACCGCGGCGTGGGTCTCGGCATCCGGTGCCAGCTCATGGGTCAATGCCTTGAGCGCTTCGACAATGCGGCCGAGGCTGGTCCCGGCCGCGGCCGCCTTCGCCTCGTCGATGCCGACGTAGAGTACGAACCCGCGGGCCTGGGTGCCGTCCGGAACGGCACGGATGCGGGGGGCGGCGGGGGCCTGGTCGAGTGCCTGCTCGAGGCGGGCGGCCTGAGCTGAGCGGGCGGTGTCAATGTGTGCAAGCGACATGGGAGGAATCCTTGGTGTGATGATGCGGGGGAACCATCGCGAGAGGCGATTCATGGTTCGGCGAGGCGTGGCCGGTGCGGCCCGGGGCGAAGTCGGGGAAGAGCGGGAGTTCAACCTGGCGCTGGTGCAGTGGCGGGAACTCGGCGATGGTTCGCGGTTAGCGGGACATTCGGCAACACGCGGAGCAGCTGCCGGGCATCATCATGCCGGCAGTCCCGGGAGCCTCGAAGGAGGTCAGGGGGCGTGCGCTCGTTGTCATAGTTGCGAGTAAAGCCCACTGTTACGGCGTGTGTCAATTCTGTGACCCCGGGTGACGCGGTGTGACGCGCACCACGTTCGCCGGGGCCGGGACGGATCGGAGGATCCGTGATCGATCACGAAACCGCAAAAGATTCCGTGTCGAATCGCTATTCAATCAAAGATTCGTGAATCGCGGGGCCTGCGGCGTGTTGTTCGTCGCAGGTCCTGCGGTCATGGAGGGGCGGTGGATCAGACCAGCCCGTAGAGACGGTCGCCGGCGTCGCCGAGGCCGGGCACGATGTAGCCGTGCTCGTCGAGCCGTTCGTCGACCGCTCCGAGCACGATGGTGACCTCACGGCCGGCCATCGCCTTCTCCACGGCGGCGAGCCCTTCCGGGGCGGCGAGGATGCAGATCGCCGTGACATCCACCGCGCCGCGGTCGAAGAGGAACTGGATCGCGGCGATCAGCGAACCGCCGGTGGCGAGCATCGGGTCGAGCACGAAGCACTGGCGGTCGGACAGGTCGTCGGGCAGGCGCTCGGCGTAGGTCGTCGGCTCGAGGGTTTCCTCGTTGCGGGCCATGCCCAGGAAACCGACCTCCGCGGTCGGGAGGAGCTTGACCATGCCCTCGAGCATGCCGAGCCCGGCCCGGAGGATGGGGACCACGAGGGGCTTAGGGTCACTGATCTGCACGCCGCGGGCCTCGGCCACCGGCGTCTGCACGGTGACCTGCTCGACGCGCACGCCGCGGGTGCCCTCGTAGGCGAGGAGCGTCATCAGCTCCTCGACCAGGGAGCGGAAGAGCGGCGACGGGGTGCGCTTGTCCCGGAGAACCGTGAGTTTGTGGGTGATCAGGGGGTGGTCGGCTACGTGGACTCGCATAGGCTCAATCTACTAGTCGGGGGAGGCATCCGGATGGGCGAGCAGGATCGTCGGCACCGCGAGTGGATGCTGCTTGCCCTCGCGGAGGCGCGCGCGGCCCTGGCAACCGGGGATGTCCCGGTCGGCGCGGTGGTCCTCGACGCGGGCGGCGCGGTGATCGGCCGGGGCCGCAATGAGCGTGAGCTGCATCAGGACCCGACCGCCCACGCCGAGATCGTCGCCATCCGCGAGGCCGCCGCGTCCCTCGGTGACTGGCACCTGACCGGGTGCACCCTCGTGGTCACCCTCGAGCCGTGCGTGATGTGCGCGGGTGCGATCGTGGCGGCCCGCGTGCCGGTGGTGGTCTTCGGGGCCTGGGATGAGAAGGCCGGGGCGTCCGGGTCGATCTACGACGTGCTGCGGGACCGCAGGCTCAACCACCGGGTGGAGGTCTTCGCCGAGGTGGATGCCGCGGAGTGCGGCATCCTGCTCCGAGACTTCTTCAGCGATCCAGCCCGGCGAGCCATTCGCTGAACATGGCCCGGGAGGCGCCCTGCATGCCCTCCGAGTAGCGTTCACGCTCCAGGCGGAGGCCTGCCGGGTCGAACCCTTCTGCGGCCACCTCGGCCTCGGAGGCGGCGAGCCAGACCTCGTGCATCTCCTCGGTGACCTCGGGATGGAATTGCACCGCGAGGGCCCAGTTCCCGATGGAGAACGCCTCGTTGCCGTACTGCGGCGACCCGGCCAGCCGGGTGACGCCCTCCGGCAGGTCGAACGTGTCGCTGTGCCACTGGAACACGGGCACTCCGGCGATGTGCCGCACCGGGGAATCGGCGCCGGCCTCGGTCGGTTCCACGGAGCGGTAGCCGATCTCATTGGTCGGTCCCCGGTAGACCGTGGCGCCGAGCGCGGTCGCCATCAGCTGGGCGCCCAGGCAGACCCCGAAGACCGGCCGGCCGGCCGTGAGCCGGGATTCGAGGAGGGCGATCTCGTCGAGCAGGGCCGGGAACCGGTCGGCCTCGTAGACGCCCATCTCCCCGCCGAGCACCACGACGAGGTCGGCGGCGTGGGGGTCGAGGACTCTCACGTCCTCCCGCATGGTGTCCACGTAGCGCACGTCGTAGCCGTGTTCGAGCAGCACCGGTTCGAGATTGCCGAGGTGGATCGTGTCGTCGTGGCGGAGCACGATCGCGATGCGGCTCATTCGCTGCCCTTGATGACGATCGCGTCGGTGGGCAGTTCGCGGTGGCCCGGGTCGATGAACACGTCGGGCTCGAGGTAGATCGTGCGGGCGATCGGCACGGCCTCGCGGATCCGGGCCTCGACGGCGTCGATACCGGCGGCCACGTCCGAGAACCGGGTCTCGGCGTCGAAGGCGACCTTGGCGGCGACGAGCAGCTCGTCCGGACCCAGGTAGAGCGTCTTCAGGTGGATGATCCGGCGGGTCTCAGGGCCGGAGAGGATGGCGTGTTCGATCTTCGCGGCATCCGTGCGCCCGGCGCCTTCGCCGACCAGGAGGCTCTTGGTCTCGACGCCGAGCACGATCGCGACGAGCACGAGAAGCACGCCGATGAAGAGGGTGCCGATGGCGTCCCAGATCGGCTCGCCGGTGATGATGGTCAGTCCGACGCCGAGGAAGGCGAAGACGAGCCCGGCCAGGGCCGCGACGTCTTCGAGCAGCACGACCGGCAGCTCGGGCGCCTTGGCGTGCCGCACGAACTGCACCCAGGTCTGCTCTCCGCGCAGGAGGTTCGATTCCTTCATGGCCGTGCGCAGGGAGAACGATTCGAGGCCCATGGCGACCAGGAGCACCACGATCGGCAGCCACGGCACCTCGAGCGGGTGGGGGTTCTGCAGCTTCTGCACGCCCTCGTAGAGCGAGAACACGCCGCCGATGGAGAAGAGGATGATCGACACGACGAACGCGTAGACGTAGCGTTCCCGGCCGTACCCGAACGGATGCGCCGTGTCGGCGTCCTTGCGCGACTTGCGGCCGCCGCGCAGCAGTAGCAACTGGTTTCCCGAGTCGGCGAGCGAGTGCACGCCCTCGGCGAGCATCGAGGAGGAGCCGGAGAAGGCCCACGCGATGAACTTCGTCACGGCGATGCCCAGGTTGGCCGCCAGGGCGGCCACGATTGCTTTGTTTCCGCCGGATGCGCTCATGCAGTAATCCTAGAACGACGGGCACAGCCGGTGCGCCGGCCACCGCGCACGGTGACCGGACAGGACGGCGAAACTAGACTCCCTCCATGACTACGACTGCGTCCACCACGCTCCCCACCATCGCGTTCCTGGGCGCCGGATCGATGGCCAGGGCCGTCCTGACCGGCCTGCTGAACCCGAACGTCACCGTGGAGGGCGGCATCCGTGCCACCAACCGAACCGCGGCGAAGGCGGCCGAGCTGGCCGGCATCGACGGCGTGACCGCCTTCGCCACGGCGGAGGACCCCGAGGCCAACCTCAAGGCGGTGGCCGGCGCCCGCATCGTGATCGTGGCAGTGAAGCCGGCGATGGTGCCCGACCTGCTCACCGAGATCGCCGGCAGCCTCGAGCCGGGAACGCTTGTGGTGAGCGTCGCCGCCGGCGTCACGATCGCCACCTTCGAATCGCTGCTGCCCGAGTCGGTGGCAGTCATCCGTTCGATGCCGAACACGCCGGCGCTCGTCGGCAAGGCGGTCACCGGGCTCAGCGCCGGCACTCGCTCCAGCGCCACCGACCTCGACCTCGCGACCACCCTGTTCGGCACCGTCGGCGACGTTCTCGTCGTGCCGGAGGGCAAACTCGACGCGCTCAGCACCATATCCGGCTCCGGCCCGGCCTACGTCTTCTACCTGATCGAGCAGCTCACCGCCACGGCGGTCGCCAAAGGCTTCAGCCCGGAGGAGGCGGCCGTGATGGTCAACGGCACCTTCCTCGGCGCCTGCACCCTGCTGGCGGGCTCCGACCAGTCGCCGGCCGAGCTCCGCCGCCAGGTCACCAGCCCGAGCGGCACCACCGAGCGCGCCGTCTGGGAGCTGGAAAAAGGCGGCCTCAAGGAGCTCTTCGACCGGGCAACGGATGCCGCACTCGCCCGCGCCCGCGAACTCGCCGGCCACTAGGAGTCGGGTACCTCCGCCCTCCCGCTGAGTTGCGGGGAAAGCACCTTCCGCTGGCCCGGGAAGGTGTTTTGTCCGCACCTCGGCGTTGGCCGGCGACCCGCCGTCATGGTATCCCCCTGCGGGAATGACTAGCCTTGGGGCATGGCAGACATCTTCGGCGTGGTGGCGGACTCGACCCGACGCGAAATACTACGCATTCTCCTCGAGCGATACAACCAGTCGAACACGGCCGGTGGCGAGCTCAGCGTGTCGGACATCGTCGACAAGCTGGGGCTGAGCCAGCCGACCGTCTCCAAGCACCTCAAGGTGCTCCGCGAGGCCGGTCTGGTCGGCGTGCGCGAAGCCGGCCAGCACCGCTACTACCACCTGGACTACGCGCCCCTCGAGGAGATCGAGGACTGGCTGATCCCGTTCCTCAGCGTCGACTTCGACGCGTCGGCCGAGGAGGCCGCCGAGGAGACCGAGGGGCTGAAGGAGGAGCAGCGGGCGTTCGCCGCGGCAATCGGGAAGGCCTTCGCCGACACGTCATTCCAGATGGCGCATGCGGTGAAAGACGCCAAGCCGCGAAAATGGCGCAAAAACGACTAGACGTTCGTTCCGGGTAACCTCTAGAGTTTTCATCTAGCACGTGGGTAACGTCCGTCACAGGACCGGTCCACGCTCGTGAGGAGAACCCGAATGCAAGATCTCTCTGACGTACGCTTCCTGACCGTCGCCGAGGTGGCCGAGATGATGCGCGTGTCCAAGATGACCGTCTACCGGCTCGTACACTCCGGAGAACTGCCAGCGATCCGGTTCGGCCGGTCTTTCCGGGTGCCGGAATCGGCTGTTTCCGCGGTGATTCAGCGCCCGATTGCGGACACCGCGTAAGGGCCCGTTCTTTTTCCGGTAGAATGGTGTTTTCGTGTCGGCCGCGAATCTCGTGGCGAAACCAAATCTTGTAACCAAATCTTGTGAGGTCCGTGTGGGTTCTGTAATTAAGAAGCGACGCAAGCGTATGGCGAAGAAGAAGCACCGCAAGCTGCTTCGGAAGACCCGTCACCAGCGTCGCAATAAGAAGTAGGTCGGTTCCGGACCGTTTGGTCCTGAAGCGCCGGTTCCAGGCGTGAGCGTTAGGTCTTCGGACCTAGCGCTTTTTGCTTGCCCGCGCGGCCGCGGTGATGCTGCCGCGTTTGAGTCGCATGATCGGCCAGTGGCGCGCCGTCGCGTAGCGGTGGAGTGTCGCATCCGGATTCACGGCGACGGGATTGCCGACGAGGTCGAGCAACGGAATGTCGTTGTGCGAATCGGAGTAGGCCCAGCATCCCGTGAGGTCGGCGTCGCTGCGAACGGCCTGCCCGCGCGCCGCCTCGGCCTTCTGGTCTCCGTGGCACACGCCATCGATCAGGCGACCGGTGAACACTCCCTCGACGGTCTCGAGCACCGTGCCGAGAGCGCCGGTGAAGCCGAGCCGCTCGGCGATCACATCGGCGACCTCCTGGGCGGTGGCTGAGACCAGCCAGACCTCGCGACCGGCCTCCAGGTGCGCCCGGGCCACGGCGACGGTCTCGGGCCAGAGCAGGCGGATGAGGCGGGCGTCGAAGATCTCCCGGCTCAGCTCGATCAGCTCGGCGCGGTTGTGGCCGACGACGACCTCGAGGGCGCGCTCCCGCACACTGGCCAGGTGCACCCGGTTCTCACCCACCGCGATGAACCTCGCCTGCTTCCAGGCGAACGAGCTGATGTCGCGGCCGGTGATCAGCCGGCGTCGCCAGGCGCCGATACCGAGGTGGTACAGGCTCGCTCCGCGCATGAGCGTGTTGTCGACATCGAAGAAGGCGATGGAGCGGGCGGCGTTGGCGTCAGGCATGTGCGCCTGAGTCTAGTTGCGCGCGCCCGGGTGAGCCAGCATAGGCTGGAGCAATGGCCACCGCACTCCTCACCCTGATCGGCAAGCCCGGATGTCACCTCTGCGACGACGCGCGGGAGCTGGTGGACAGCGTCGTCTTGAAACTCGCCGACAACCCGGCGGCGCCGGCGATCGTGCTCGAGGAGCGTTCCATCCTCGACGACGCCGAGCTGAACGAACTGTACGTGGAGGACATCCCCGTGCTGCTGATCAACGGCAAGGTGCATAATTACTGGCGGATCGACCCGCTGCGGCTGCGCAGCGCGCTCCTGGCCGTTCAGTGAGCATCCGGCACGTCGTCTCCTGGAAGCTCAGCGCGACGGACCCGGCGACCAGGGCCGACGACGCGGCCGGGATCGCCTCACGCCTCGAAGCCCTCGTCGGCGTCGTGGCGGAGATCCGCTCCCTGCGGGTGGGCGCGGATGTGCAGGGCGGCGACAACTGGGACGTCGTGCTGATCGCCGACTTCGACGACCTGGCCGCGGTCGCCCGCTACCAGGCGCACCCGGCCCACCAGGCTGCCGGCGCCTTCATCCGGTCGGTCGTCTCGGCCAAGACGGCCGTGGACTTCCTCGTTCCGTAGGTCGCTCGACCACCGGGTCGGGCCGGAGCCGGTCAGGGCTCGAGGCGCGACGGGCCGCGGAAGAGGAAGGTGACCTCGCGGATGCTGGTCTGGTGCAGCATCAGCATGAGCACCCGGGCCAGCCCCATCCCGAAACCGCCGTGGGTCGGCACGCCGTACCGGAAGAAGTCCAGGTAGCCGCCGAGCTCCTCCGGGTCCAGACCCTTCTCCCTGGCCTGCTCGACGAGAACGTCGATGCGGTGCTCACGTTGCGCGCCGGTGGAGATCTCGGTGCCGTTGAAGATGAGGTCGTAGCTGTTGGTGACGCTCGCGTCGCCCTCGGGCCGCATGTGGTAGAACGGCCGGATGCTGGCGGCGTAGTCGGTGAGGAAGACGAATTCGTGCCCGTAGGTCTCCGCCACGTAGGCGGCGATCTGGCGCTCGCCCTCCGGGTCCATGTCGTCGTCGTCGCGCGGCACCTCGTAGCCGCGGTTCTTGACGATCTCCTTGGCCTCGGCCAGGGGGATGCGCGGGAACGGCTGGCTCGGCACGGTCACCTCGACACCGAACAGGGCCAGCACCTCGTCGCCGTGCTTGGCCTTGACCGCGGCGAAACCGGCGACGAGCAGCTCCTCGTGCAGCTGCATGACGTCTTCGTGGCTGTCGATCCAGCTGATCTCGGCGTCGACGCTGGTGAATTCGGTGGCGTGGCGGCTGGTGAACGACGGGTCGGCCCGGAACGCCGGTCCCACCTCGAAGACCTTGCCGAAGCCGGCCGACTGCGCCATCTGCTTGAAGAACTGGGGGCTCTGCGCGAGGTAGGCCTTGGTCTCGAAGTACTCCACCTCGAACAACTCGGCGCGGGACTCGCTCGCGCTGGCCATCAGCTTCGGGGTGTGCAGCTCGACGAAGTCGTGCTCGACCCAGTAGGTGCGGAGGGCGTGCTCGAACGTGGTCTGAATGCGGAAGATCAGGTTCTGCTTCGGCTGGCGCAGGTCGAGGAAGCGCCAGTCCATCCGCTTGTCGAGGCTGGAGTCGGCTGCGATCGGGGTCTCCGGGATGGCGACGGTGACGAGCTCCATGCTGGCCAGCTTGATCTCGATTCCGCCGAGCTTGACCCGCTCGTCGTGCTTGAGTTCGCCGGTCACGGTGACGAAGCTGCCCTGGGAGAGGGCGGAGATCGTGCTGGCGGGCTCGTCCGCGACGACGACGCCGTCGGCATCCGTTGTGCGCGGGTTCACCAGCTGCACCGCACCGGACTCATCCCTGAGCACGACGAACTGCACCTTCTTCTGGTCGCGGACGGTGTCCACCCAGCCGGACACCGTGACGGTGCCATTCTCGAGGGCGGCCAGGTTCTTGATCAGTATGCGCGCAGTCACTTGCCAAGTTTAGCGGCAGGCGTCGCCGGGGGTCGACAGCCGGCGCATCCCACGGCGGCCCCAGCGTCGTGCGTTCTCGGTGAATTCGCGGGTGGGGCATCCGTAGACTGTTCGGGTGACAGCCAGTCAGGTACATCTCGTCCGGCACGGTGAGGTGTTCAACCCCGAACGCGTTCTGTATGGACGGCTGCCCGGCTTCGGGCTCTCCGACCTCGGCCTGGCCATGGCGGAGGCTGCGGCGGCCGACCTGGTCGAACGAGGGCGCCCGGTCGCGCGGATCGTCTCCTCGCCGCTGCAGCGCACACGCGAGTCCGCGGGGCCGGTCGCGGCGGCCTTCGGCCTCCCCGTCGACATCGACCCGCGCCTGATCGAGCCGGCCAACTTCTTCGAGGGCAAGCGGATGCGCGGCCCCGACGGTGCCCTGCGCGACCCCCGCAACTGGCGGGCCCTGGTCAACCCCCTCCGGCCCAGCTGGGGTGAGCCGTTCCAGTCCATCGCCGACCGGATGCTCGCCGCCGTCGACGACGCGTACCACTCCGTCGACAGCGGCGACGTCGTGCTGGTCAGCCACCAGCTCCCGATCTGGATGGTGCACCGCGCCCTCTCCGGAGAACGCCTCGCCCACGATCCCCGCAGACGCCGGTGCGGTCTCTCGAGCATCACGACCCTGTCCTGGCCAGGCGGCGGCCCGGTCGAGGCGGGCTATTCGAACCCAGCGGTCGACCTGCAGGCCGGCGCCACCGACGTGGGGGCGGTATGACGACCCGGGCGCGCGCGGCGATCGTCGGGCTCGTGGCGGTGGCGCTGCTCCTGACCGGCTGCGCGACCGATCCGCTCGCCGCCCAGTACCGCGAGGGCAGCAACAAGGGGTTCATCGCCGGCGACGGCAGCTGGACCGAGATCCCCGCCGCCGAACGCGGCGACCCGATCGTCTGGGCCGGCACGAGCGAGACGGGTGCCGCCCTCTCCAGCGCCGACTACGCCGGGCAGGTTGTCGTCGTGAACTTCTGGTACGCCAGCTGCGCACCGTGCCGGGCCGAGGCCCCAGCCCTGGCGAAGCTCAGCGCGCAGTTCGAGGGCAAGGGCGCCTCGTTCGTCGGCGTCAACGTGCGCGACCAGGCCGCGAACGCGGTCGCCTTCAACGACAACTACGGTGTCGGCTACCCCTCGGTGATGGATGTCGGCGACGGGGCGATGCAACTGGCCTTCAGCGGCAGCATCCCGCCGAACGCGGTGCCGACCACGCTGGTGATCGACAAGTCCGGACGGGTCGCCGCCCGCATCCTCGGCGAGCTGTCCTCGCCGTCCATCCTCGAGACGCTGGTCACCTCCGCGCTCGACGAGGGCGTTTAGGCGTGGACAATCCGTTCGGTGAGATCGTCTTCAGCGGGCAACTCCTTTTCGCCATCCCGGTTGCGATCCTGGCCGGCCTCGTCTCGTTCGCGTCGCCGTGCATCCTGCCCCTCGTGCCCGGCTACCTGGCCTACATCGGCGGGTTCACCGACGGGCGCACCAGCGCGGCGCGCGGGGACCGGCGCGGCCAGGGCCGCCTGCTGGCCGGCGTGGCCCTGTTCATCCTCGGCTTCACCCTCGTCTTCGTGCTCACCGGCGTCGTCTTCGGCTTCGCCGGTTTCTGGCTCAACCAGTACCGCGACCTGGTCACCCGGATCGCCGGGGTCGTCGTCATCCTGCTCGGCCTGGTCTTCGTCGGCCAGTTCGCGCGCCTGCAACGCTCGGTCAAGTCCTCCTGGAAACCCCGGATGGGGTTGGCGGGAGCCCCGGTACTCGGTGCCGTCTTCGCCGTCGGCTGGACGCCGTGCACCGGGCCGACGCTGACCGCGATCAATTCGCTCAGCCTGACCACGGGGTCGCCGTGGCAGGGCGGACTGCTCGCCCTGTTCTATGCGCTCGGCCTCGGCATCCCGTTCCTGCTGATCGCGCTGGGCCTGAGCTGGGCGACGGGCGCGGTGTCGTTCCTCAAACGGAACGTGCGAACGATCAATCTCTTCGGCGGCGTCCTGCTCGTCGTCATCGGCGTGCTCATGGTGAGCGGCATCTGGAATGCCTGGCTCCTCGACCTGCAAGGAGTGATTGGCAGCTATGTCCCGGCCGTCTGACCATTACGATTCGCCGGCGCCGGTCGCCGCGGAAGGCATCGTCCAGCCGCGCCTCGGCTTCGTCGGGTGGCTGCGCTGGTTCTGGCGACAGCTCACCAATATGCGCACTGCGCTGTTCCTCCTGCTGCTGCTCGCCATCGCGGCCGTGCCGGGGTCGCTGGTGCCGCAGCGCAGTTCCGACCCGAACGGGGTCACCCAGTACTTCACCGACAACCCCGACCTGGCACCGGCCCTGGACAAGATCCAAGCCTTCGACGTCTACTCGTCCGCCTGGTTCTCGGCGATCTACCTCCTGCTGTTCATCTCCCTGATCGGCTGCGTCATCCCGCGCACCAAGCATCACTTCCTGGCGTTGCGGGCGAAGCCGCCGCGCACGCCGGCCCGCCTGGCCCGACTGGCCGGGTTCACCACGCGCCCCGCCCCGGCCGGCACGGATGCCGCGTCCGCCGTCGACTCCGCCCGTGGGCTGCTGGCGGCCGGCGGTTACCGGGTCGCCCTGTTCGACAGTGCGCCGCAGGCCGACGCGCGGGAGTTCTCGGTCTCGGCCGAGCGGGGCTACCTCCGGGAAACCGGCAACCTCGTCTTCCACTTCGCCCTCGTCGGCATCCTGATCGCGGTCGGGTTCGGCAGCGGTTTCGGGTTCAGCGGGCAGCGGGTGCTGGTCGAGGGCCAGACGTTCGTGAACACGTTGCTGGCCTACGACTCGTTCAATCCCGGCCGGTTCTTCAACGACGAGGGCCTCGACCCGTACAAGCTCACCCTCAACGACTTCCAGGTCACCTACGAGACGAAGAACCTCAAGGCCTACGGCCAGCCGATCGACTTCACCGCCGGCGTGAGCGTCACCCGGCGGGGACAGGCGACCGAGACCGGCGAGGTCAAGGTCAATTCTCCGATGCGCACCGGCGGCACCGACGTGTACCTGCTTGGCAACGGCTACGCGCCGTCGATCACGGTGAAGAACCCGCAGGGCGACGTCGTCTTCACCGATGCGGTGCCGTTCCTGCCCCAGGATGCCAATCTCACCTCGCTCGGGGTGATCAAGGTCCCCGACGGGCTGGCGAAGCAGCTCGGCATGATCGGCTTCTTCTACCCGACCCAGGCGAAGGCGACCTCCGGCGCGTTCTATTCCTCGTTCCCCGACCTCGAGTACCCGCTGCTCACGCTCAACGTCTACGCCGGCGACCTCGGCCTCGACGCGGGGGTGCCGACATCCGTCTACTCGCTCGACACCGACAAGATGACTCAGCTCACCGGCGGCAAGACCGGCACGAAGTCGATCGAGCTCAAGCCGGGGGAGACCCAGCAGCTGCCGAACGGCCTCGGCTCGGTCACCTTCGACGACGCGCACCCCGGGGCGAAGACCGGCGACTTCTCCGGCTCAGTGCTCCGGTTCGCCTCGTTCGACATCCACAACGACCCCACCCAGCTCTGGGTGCTGTCCTTCGCGGTGCTCGCCCTGCTCGGGCTGCTGACCAGCCTGTTCGTGCCGCGCCGCCGGGTCTGGGTGAAGGCCGTGGAGGAAGCCGACGGTTCGGTGCGACTCGAGTACGCCGGGCTCGCCCGCGGCGAGGATCCTGCCCTCGAATCGGTCGTGACCGCGCTCGCCGACCGGCACTCGGACCTGCTGTTATCCTCCCAATTGGCCGCCCCGGCTCCCGAACGCACTTAGGCTGACACAGTGAATCTCAACGAGCTCTCGATCCTGAGCCTGTACTCGGCCATGGCGGTCTACGCCCTGGCGTTCATCGCCTTCTCCTTCGACCTGGCCAAGCGGTCGGCCGCGGTGAGCCAGGCCCAGGGCGACGCGCTTCGATCGGCGAGCCCTGAGTCCGTGCGCTCGGCCGGGGCCTCGGGTGGCACCGCCACCCTCACCCGGATCAGCGCGCGGATCGTCAACGACGCGTCGACGCCGTACGGTCGTTCGCCCAGCCTGCGCGTCGGCGTGTCACTCACCGTGCTCGCCTGGCTGATCCACCTCGTCGCCGATGTGCTCCGGGGCCTCGCCGCCGGCCGGGTGCCGTGGGCGAACATGTACGAGTTCGCGATGACCGGCACCCTGCTGATCGTGACCGTGTTCCTGATCGTGCTCACCCGGGCGGACCTCCGCTTCCTCGGCACCTTCGTGACCGGCATGGTGCTCGTGCTGCTCGGCATCGCGGCCCTGCGCTTCTACGTCGAGGTCGCCCCGCTGCCGCCCGCGCTGCAGTCCGCCTGGCTCGTTATCCACGTGTTCGTCGCGTCGCTGGGCACCGGCTTCTTCGCCCTCGGCTTCGCGCTCTCGACCGTGCAACTGCTCCAGTTCCGGCGGGAAGCCGCGCTCGGTGCCGCGGCGTCGGTGCCGGCCGGGTCGGTGCCGGCCGGTTCAGTCCCGGCTGGGTCAGTGCCGGTTGTGTCCGGCCCCGCCGGCACGGAGACCCCGGGGTGGAAGAACCCGCTCCGCTTCCTCGCCACGCTGCCCTCAGCGGCAACCCTGGAGAACCTGGCCTACCGGGTGAACATCATCGGCTTCATCCTCTGGACCTTCACCCTGATGGCCGGGTCGATCTGGGCCGAGAAGGCCTGGGGCCGATACTGGGGCTGGGACACCAAGGAGGTCTGGACCTTCATCATCTGGACCGTCTACGCCGGGTACATCCACGCCAGGGCGACGCGCGGCTGGCGCGGCTCCCGGTCGGCGTGGCTCGCGATCGTCGGGTTCAGCGCCGTGATGTTCAACTTCGGCATCGTCAACGTGTTCTTCAAGGGCCTGCACGCCTACTCGGGCCTCTGACCCGTCAAATTCGACGGACTTTTTCGAAATATCGCCCGTGTCGAGGCCGGTTTGAGCCGTTTTGGCCAAAATCTCCGTCGAATTTGACGGGGGAGGTCAGTCGGAGAGCAGGGCGTGGCAGCGTACGAGGCGGGCCAGCCACCAGTCGCGCCGCTCGGCGGATGCCGCGTAACGGTCGAGAAGGTCAGGGTCAGGGGTGACCCGGCGCACCGGGATGCTGCCGCCGACCGGCAGGATCGGCTCCCGAGTGACATCCGCCGCCAGCAGTGACGCGGTGCCCAGGCCGCAGTCGTAGTCGAGGCCGGGGATCGCGGCGGCGAGGTGCGCGCCCATCGAGATGCCGACCGAGGTGTCGAGGGCGCTGGAGACGACGACCGGGAGGCCGGCCTCCGCGATCAGCGCCAGTGCCGCGTGGATGCCGCCGAGCGGGCCGGCCTTGATCACGAGGATGTCCGCGGAGTCCGTGCGGGCCACCAGAAGCGGGTCATCGGCGCGGCGCACGCTCTCGTCCGCGGCGACGCCCACGTCGAGGTACGCGGTGCGGCTGCGGATCTCGGCGAGCTCCTCGATGCTCGCGCACGGCTGCTCCACGTACTCGAGGTCGAACTCGTTCAGTGCGTGGATGGCGTGCTCGGCCTCGTCCACGTTCCACAGCCCGTTCGCGTCGACCCGGATGCGTCCCTCCGGCCCGAGAACGTCCCGCACCGCCCGCACCCGGGCGACATCGTCGGCGAGGGTCTGGCTGGGGGCCGCCACCTTCACCTTCGCGGTGCGGCAGCCGGGGAAACGGGCGAGAACACCGGCCACCTCGGCCGCGTCGACGGCCGGCACGGTGGCGTTGACCGGGATGCGGTCGCGGAGCAGGGCCGGGGTCTTCTCCCAGCCGAAGTCGATGGCCGCGCGGAGCCAGGCGGCGGCCTCGGTGTCGTCGTACTCGGCGAATGGGGAGAACTCGGTCCAGCCCTCCGGGCCCTGCAGCAGCAGCGCCTCACGGTTGTCGATGCCGCGGAAACGCGTGACCAACGGCAACGCGACGACGCGGGCCGTTCCGAGCAGATCGTCCAGGGAGGGAAGCATGTTCCCAGTGTGCCAGCAGCGGGTCAGCGCCGCTGACGCACCCCTGCCGGCTGCCGCGGCCGACGCGACCGGGCGCGGCAGCCGGCAGGGGTCAGGATGGGTCAGAGACCGTCCTGCCCGAACACCCCGTCCACGTCGAGATCGATGTCCTGTCCGTCCTCCGGCTTCACATTGAGCACCGCGAACGGGATGCCGGGGGCGATGAGCAGGTAGGCGTCCTCGAACCGGCCGCCGCCGCTGTTCACCATCAACCAATACGGTTTGCCCGTCGTGATCGCCGCGTCGATCTCGGTCTGGATGGAGTCGATCGAGCGGCCGGCGAGGGAGTACTGCTGGCCACCGTAGACGATGTCGACACGGTTCATGAGTCATCCTTCACTGTCACGACGGCTGTGGCGCGGTGCGGCTCCGGGACCAGTTGCAGGCCCCCGGAGGAATTCGCCGTGAGCATCAGGGCTTCGATCCACTCCCGGTTGAGGCTGGGCGACCTACCGCCGAAGTACTTGTAGGTCAGGGGGATGGCCGGGTGCAACCAGATTGTGCTCCGGCCGTCCCCACCCTGCGGATCGTCACGCCAGGTGAAGTAGAAACACTCGCCGCGGCGCAGCTTCGCGCCGATGACAACCTGGATGTGGGCCAGGACCCGATCATCGAAGTCGGCCGACAACGTCGAGTTGTAGGTCAGCTTGCCCATCTCAAAACCCCCGTTTTAGTGACTACAAGCGACAATACGCGTGAACCGTGGTCTCGGGATACTCTCAGTTCGGGGGAAACCGGACGTCAATCCCGAAGGTATCGCTCCAGCCGCGGCACGTGCAGGAGGGCCAGGGCCCGCTTCTCGATCTGCCGCACCCGTTCCCGGGTGACGCCCTGGATCACGGCGATCTGGTCGAGGGTGCGCGGCTCGTCGCCGTCCAGGCCGAACCGGGCGATGAGAATGGCCCGTTCGCGCGGCGGCAGGGCATCCAGGTAGAAGCCGATGTCGGCCGCCCGGAGGGTGATGGTGGCGTACTCATCGGGCTGGGGCAGATCATCGTCGATGATCAGCTCGGAGATGTCGCCGATCCCATCGCCCACCGGTGCGTGCAGCGAGATCGGCTCGTTGTCGTACTGGAGCAGCCGGGAAACGTCCCTGGCCGGGATCTGCGCCGCCTCGGAGAGCTCGCGCAGGGTGGGGTCGCGGTCGAGCGTGCTGGTCAGGTCACGGCGGATGCGCTTGATCTTGTTCAACTTCTCCGCGGTGTGCACGGGGATGCGGATCATCCGGGATTTGTCCGCCATTCCACGGTGGATGGCCTGCCGGATCCACCAGGTGGCATAGGTCGAGAACTTGTAGCCGGTCATGAAGTCGTACTTCTCGACCGCGCGAACCAGACCGATGTTCCCGTCCTGCACGAGGTCCATGATCGGGACGCCGCGGCCGGAGTAGTGCTTGGCGATGCTCACCACCAGGCGGAGGTTCGCCTCGATGAAGTGGTTCTTCGCCCGGCCGCCGTCGTGGGCCAGCCAGGCCAGCTCGCGGGCATAGGCCGGATCGGACACTCCCCGGGTCAGCCGCTCAGCGGCGAACAAGCCGACCTCGATGCGGCGGGCGAGCTCGACCTCGTCGAGCGCGGTGAGCAGAGGACCCTTCCCGATGCGGCGCAGATAGTCGCCGAAGGCGTCCGTGGACGCCCGGCTGTACCGGGAGACCGAGGAAGAACCGGCTCCCCGGCCGGGGGAGGAGGCGGCCGGCGGCGCGGACGGCAACGGGGCCGAAAGCGGCGTCTGGATCAGGGCGCTCATCAGCGCACCACCCCGACGAGGTCAGATCGGGAATCGATCTCACAAACGTGCACGAAACGGCGGTTCCCCTCAGCGCTGATCGCGTCACTCGCGTTCACATCGTTGTGGAATGCTGCCCCTGCGTCATATCCAGCCATGACTACCTCCGGGTCGATCTCGGGTGATCTCAGGCCCTTAGTACACATGGTGAAAACGTGCCCCTCAAGGGGGTTGACTTCTCGCCACCCCTAGGAGTAATTGAGGTCTTCTCACGGCGTGTCGGCACGCTGCACGAGGCCCTGGTCTGCTACCGCGCGCCGCGAGCGACCCAGGGTCGCGGGTCGGCGCCGCCCCGCCCGCGTAGGCTGGCGGGATGACCGAACAGGTGTCCGAAATCTTCGATCCGAGCCAATGGCGGGAGGTCGCCGGTTTCGACGGACTCACCGACGTGACCTATCACCACGACCTGACCGGGCAGATCGCCCGGGTGGCCTTCAACCGGCCGGAGGTTCGGAACGCGTTCCGTCCGCACACGGTCGACGAGCTGCACGCGGCGCTCGAGGACGCGCGGGTCAACCCGCGGATCGGCGTCGTGCTGCTCACCGGCAACGGGCCCAGTCCCAAGGACGGCGGCTGGGCGTTCTGCTCGGGCGGCGACCAGCGCATCCGCGGCCGCGACGGCTACAAGTACGCCGACGGCGAGACCGCCACCGGCATCGACAAGGCCCGCGGCGGCCGGTTGCACATCCTCGAGGTGCAGCGCCTGATCCGGTTCATGCCCAAGGTCGTCATCGCGGTCATCCCCGGCTGGGCGGCCGGCGGCGGCCACTCCCTTCACGTGGTCTGCGACCTCAGCATCGCCAGCGCCGAGCACGGCAAGTTCAAGCAGACGGATGCCGACGTCGGCTCCTTCGACGCCGGCTACGGCAGCGCCTACTTCGCCCGCCAGGTCGGCCAGAAGGCCGCGCGCGAGGTCTTCTTCCTCGCCCGGGAATACTCCGCGCAGCGAGCCCTCGAGATGGGTGCCGTGAACGCCGTCGTGCCGCACGCCGAGCTCGAGACGGAAGCGCTGGACTGGGCGCGCACCATCCTGACCAAGTCGCCCACCGCCATCCGGATGCTCAAATTCGCCTTCAACGCCGTCGACGACGGACTCGTCGGCCAGCAGGTCTTCGCGGGGGAGGCCACCCGCCTCGCCTACGGCACCGACGAGGCCGTCGAAGGGCGCGACGCGTTCCTCGAGAAGCGCGACCCCGACTGGGGCCCATACGACTGGCAGTTCTAGCGGTGACCCGTGAGCTCCGCACGGTCCCGGCAGGCGAGCCCCTCGACCTGATGGTGCTCCTGCGGGAGGCGCTCGCCGGCGCCGGTCCCGCCCTGCTCCCGGTGCCCGCCCTGCTCCCCGTCCCCGGGGTCGCCGGGGGAACCACCGTGCCGCGCCGGGTGGCCGTGGTGATCGAGACGTCGGGGTCGACGGATGTCCCCAAACGCGTGATGCTCGGCACCGACGCGCTGCTCAGCAGCGCTGCCGCCTCCACCGTGGCCCTCGATGGTGCCGGCCAGTGGCTGCTCGCGCTCCCGGCGCATTACATCGCGGGGGTGCAGGTGCTCGTGCGGTCGATCGTGGCCCAGACCACCCCGGTGGTGCTGCCCGTCGGGCACTTCGACCCGGCGGCCTTCCAGGCCGGCGCGGAGCGTCTGGCCGAACCGTTGCGGTACACCTCGCTGGTGCCGGCCCAGCTGGCCCGACTCGTCGCCGAGGCCGACGGCGACCGGCGCCTGCTGGCCGTGCTCCGCCGATTCACCGGCATCCTCGTCGGCGGGCAGGCCACCCCCGCCGGCCTCCTCGCCCGCGCGGCGGACCTCGACCTGCGGGTGGTGCGCACCTACGGTTCCTCGGAGACGGCCGGCGGCTGCGTCTACGACGGGCTGCCGATCGGCGACACCGAGGTGCGCGCCGTCGACGGTCAGCTCGAGATCTCGGGGTCGGTGCTGGCCGAGGGCTACCTCGGCGACCCCGAGCTGACCCGGGAACGCTTCAGGCAGGTGCGCGGGGTGCGCTGGTACCGCACCGGCGACCTGGGCGAGGTCGACCCGGCCACCGGGCTCGTGCGGGTGCTCGGGCGCCAGGACAACGTCATCATCTCGGGCGGTGAGAAGGTGTCCCTCGACGCCGTGGAGCGGGTCGTGCGATCGCTTCCCGGCCTGGCCGAGGCCGTGGCGGTCGCGGCGGACGATGACCGCTGGGGCCAGGTGCCGGTCGTCGTCGTCCCGTCCCCGGCCGTCCCGTCCCTGCATCCTCCCCTGGCGCTCGGCCCTGAGCCGCTCGACCGGGTGAGGGCCGCGACGGGGGCCGTGCTCGGTCCGGCGGCACGGCCGGCGCGGCTCGTCTTCGTCGCCTCGATTCCGCTCCTCGCGTCCGGCAAGCCGGATCGCCAGGAGCTCGGGCGACTGGCCGGGGCCGCCAAGAAGTAGCATGAATGCGTGGCACAACCAGCGCGGCCGATCAGGCCCAAAATGCAGCGTTTGAACCCCTCGGCGTCCACCGGGGCCCAGCCCGGGTCGGGCAGGACGACCGGCTCAGGCAGGACGACCGGGAAATCGGGCAACCCCGCCAAGCGGAACGCCCCCCGGACCAGCGGGGTGGCTGCAGGCCGGCCGGCGACGGCCGGCGACTGGGTGTCCGGCGCGCGCCTCCGCACGCTTCCGCTGGCCATCGCACCGGTGGCCCTCGGCACCGGGGCGGCCATCGTCGCCAGCGAACCGGGCGCCTACCACTGGGTGCGGGCGCTGCTCGCGCTGATGGTGGCCCTGTCCCTGCAGATCGGCGTCAACTACGCGAATGACTATTCGGACGGCATCCGCGGCACCGACGCCAACCGGATCGGCCCGGCCCGGCTGACCGGTGGCGGCGCGGCACGGCCGAGCGCGGTACTGACCGTGGCCCTGGCCTTCTTCGCGCTCGCCGCGCTGGCCGGCCTCACCCTCGTCGTGCTGACCGGTCAATGGTGGCTGCTGCTGGTCGGCGCCGCGGCCATCGTCGCCGCCTGGTTCTACACCGGCGGACGTCGCCCCTACGGCTACTTCGGCCTCGGCGAGCTCTTCGTGTTCGTGTTCTTCGGCCTCGTCGCAACACTCGGCACCACGTTCGTGCAGGTGGGCACCGTCAACACGGAAAGCTGGCTGAGCGGGGTCGGCATCGGCCTGATCGCCTGCGCCGTGCTGATGGTGAACAACCTGCGCGACCGTGAACCCGACCGGGTCTCGGGCAAGCGCACCCTCGCGGTGCTGATCGGCGACACGGCGTCGCGGGTCGTGTTCTGCGTCTTCCTGCTCGTGCCGTTCCTGATCGCCGGGTTCTTCGGGCTGTTCTACCCGCTGGCCTGGTTCACGTACTTCGTGTTGTTCCTGGCCGTGCCAGCCGGACTGATCGTCGTCACCGCGACCACGTCGAAGGAGCTCGTGCTCGCGCTGAAGCTGACCAGCCTCGCGTCCCTGGCCTACGGCGTGTTACTCGCCCTGGCGTTCGCGCTGTAGCGCGTCGCCGGCGGCGCGGTCGATCGCCGCGTCCTCGGACTCGGCGTCGGGGTGGGCCGTCTCCGCGACCGGGTGCCGGGCCTCGTACAGGCCGCGTGCGACCCGCTCGCGGGGCGTGCGCAGGAAGAGGTAGGACAGGCAGACGCCGATCAACGCCGCGACGAGGGCCGCGATCCACCAGGTGATCTGCAGGGCCAGCAGGATCGCGAGCGGAACGGCGAACAGGAGCACGCGGTAGACGGAGTAGGTCACCCAGGCGGGAACAGCTTTCATGGTTCCAGCTTAGGTCTCCGTCCCGCAGCTACACACCGATCTCTCGGCTGGGCGCTCTAGAATGGCCGAATGGTCAAGGTGTGGATTGTCGTGGGGCTAGCGGTCGTCATTCTGACCGTCTATTCCCTGGTCGACTGTGCGACCACCGCCCACAATCGCGTGCGAGGACTGCCGCGGTGGGTGTGGATGTTCGTCATCTTCCTGGTCCCGGTCGTGGGCCCGCTGCTCTGGCTGATCGTGGGCCGCGGTCGCCGCGGTGCGGGCGTCGCCCGGTCGATGGCCCCCGACGACGACCTCGATTTCCTCAAGGGCCTCGGTCGGCAGAAGACCGACGAGGAGCGCATTCGGGCACTCGAACAGGAACTGGCCGACCTCGACAAACCGGACCCGCGCACCGGCTCGACCGGCAGCCCAGAGGTGCCTGGTTCGACCGGCACGGCGGGTTTCGACCCCAAACAGGCGGATCCGGGCGAGGGCGAACTGCCCGGCCGACGGGATGCCTGAGGCGTCAGGCAGCGGCAGCCCGGCCACCGATTTCAGCGTCGCGCTCCTCGGCGCGTTCGCGCGGCTCGGCGTGCGCGACGTCGTCCTCAGCCCCGGCGCCCGGTCGCAGGCGCTCGCCCTGGTCTGTGCGGAACTCGAACGGCTCGACCTGATCCGGCTGCATGTGCGCATCGACGAGCGCGGCGCCGGTTTCCTGGCGCTCGGCCTGGCCGTCGAATCCGGCCGCCCGGCCCTGGTCGTCTGCACGTCCGGAACCGCCGTGGCCAACCTCCACCCCGCCGTGCTCGAGGCGCACCACTCCGGGGTGCCGATGATCCTTCTCACGGCCGACCGGCCCGACGAGTTGCGCGGCATCCGTTCGAACCAGACCACGGTGCAGCCGGGATTGTTCGGGCCGGCGACACGGCTCTGCGTCGACGTGCCGGCGCCGGCCGGGCAACCGGGGGAGGCGGCGGCTGCCGCGGCGCTGGCGTGTCAGGCGACGGATGCGGCCACCGGCCGGGACTCCGCCGACCCGGGCCCGGTGCAGCTGAACCTCGCCTTCCGGGAGCCGCTCTCGGCGCCGGTGGACCTGACGGAGCACTCCCTTCCTGCCGTCGACTCGCCGGCCCCGGTGCGGCCGCGGCCCGAGCCGGCTCCCGCGGTGCGGGTGGCGGCCGGCCCACGCACCGTGGTCATCGCCGGCACCGGTGCCACAGCGGCGGCCGAGGCCTTCGCCCGTTCCGGCGGCTGGCCGCTGCTCGCCGAGGTCAGCAGCGGGGCGCGCTTCGGCCCGAACCTGGTCGGCGCCTACCGCGAGCTGCTCCAGGCCGACGAGTTCGGCGGCCGCGTGGAGCGGGCCGTCGTGTTCGGCCACCCCACGCTCAGCCGGGAGATCCCGGCGCTGCTCCAGAGGGACGACGTCGACACCATCGTCGTGGCGGCGACCGGCGCCGAATGGTTCAACCCCGGGCGACGGGTGCGGGTGTTCGCCCGGTCGGTCATCGCCGATGAGACGGCCGTCGTGGCCGCCGGCACCCGCGAGGCACGGGAGTGGCTCGGCCGGTGGGTGATGACCAGCCGTCAGCTGCTCGACGGCTCACCCGATCTGGCCACGCCCCCGGTCGGCGAACGCGGCATGACCCGGGCCGAACTCGCCGCCCTCCGCGCCCCGGTCACCCGGCCGATCCTGGTCGACGCCGTGTGGCGCGCGTCCTGGCCCCACGATCGCCTCGTGCTCGGCGCCTCCCGCCTGATCCGCGAGGCCGACCGGCTCGTCGGTGGCAAGAAGATCCCGGTGCACTCCAACCGCGGCCTCGCCGGAATCGACGGCACCGTGGCCACGGCCGTCGGCATCGCCCTGGCCAGCCAGTTCGGCCCTGAGCCGCGCCCGGCCGGGGTCACCCGGCTGCTGCTCGGCGACCTAGCGCTGCTGCACGACGCCGGTTCCCTCCTGCTCACGCCGGGCGAACCGCCCCCGCGACTGCAGGTCATCGTCGGCAATGACGGCGGAGGAACCATTTTCGACGGCCTCGAGGTTGCGGCCTCCGCCCGCACGGAGTCGGTCGCCCGGGTTCTCTTCACCCCGCAGCGGATGGACTTCGCGCAGCTCGCAGCCGCCTACGGCTGGGAGTACGGCCGCGCCGGCACGCGGAGCGAGCTCGAGCAGGCCCTGACCATGCCGCCCGCCGGGCCGAGCCTCCTCGAGGTTCCGCTGGCCCGGTAGCCCGGGCACAAGGCCGGTGTTCGCTCTGGCGCGGCACGGGGCCGCTGCGCCAGAATGGCGTCCACCGGCGAATGATCGCCGGCATGGGCCAGGCGCGGACGAAGGGTGCACCGTGGGGAACCTCACGAAGAAGTTCTGGAACGACGACCCGATCTCGCTGCTCAGGGTGGGACCCGGTTTCCGGCTCTCCGACGTCGACCCCGGCTCGACCCCGGGCTTCGACGGTGTGGACAAGCAGAACGCGGACGACGCGCTGGCCGAGGGGGTCGGCGTGCTGTCCACCCTGCAGGAGAAGCTGTTCGCGTGCAGCAAGTTCGGTGACAACCGTCGGGTGCTGCTCGTGCTGCAGGCGATGGACACGGCAGGCAAGGGCGGGATCGTGCGGCACGTCGTCGGCTCGGTCGACCCGCAGGGCGTGCGGCTGTACGCGTTCAAGGCCCCGACCGAGGAGGAACGGGCGCACGACTTCCTCTGGCGGGTGCGGAAACGCCTGCCGGACGCCGGCCTGATCGGGGTCTTCGACCGTTCGCACTACGAGGACGTGCTGATCGCCCGGGTGCGCCGGCTGGTGCCGCCGGCCGAACTCGAGGCCCGCTACGACCAGATCAGGGACTTCGAGCAGCAGCTCGCCGACGAGGGAACCACGATCGTCAAGGTCATGCTGCAGATCGGCTCGGACGACCAGAAGGCTCGGCTGATGGAACGCCTCGACCGCCCGGACAAGCACTGGAAGTACAACCCGGGCGACGTAGACGAGCGGCTGCACTGGGATGAGTACCAGGAGGCCTACCAGCTCGCCCTGGAGCGCACAGCGACGCCGGCAGCCCCCTGGTTCGTCGTTCCGGCGGAGAAGAAATGGTACGCCCGCCTCGCCGTGCAGCACCTGCTCATCGACGCCCTCGAGCGGCTGCACCTCGACTGGCCGCCGGCCGCCTTCGACGTGCCCGCGGAGAAGGCCCGGCTGGCCGCGACCTGAACCCACCTGCTCCGCCCTGACCCGCGCGCCCCGCGTCGATCTGGGCGGGCGGGCGGGGTGGCGTCAGCCGAAAGCCTCGACGATCGGGCGGAACTTCATCCGGGTTTCCGCGAGTTCGCGGTCGGGTTCGGAGTCCAGCACGATGCCGCAGCCGGCGTAGGCGGTGACGTCTCCGCCTGGGGTGACCTGCGCGCAACGCAACGCGATCGCCCATTCGCCGTCACCGTCGGCACCGACCCAGCCGACCGGGCCGGCGTACCGGCCCCGGTCGAACGGCTCCAGCTCGCGGATCAGCGCGAGCGCCGTCTCCGTCGGCGTGCCGGCGACCGCGGCGGTCGGATGCATCGCCGCGATCAGGTCGAGGGAGTTCGACCCGTCGCTGAGGGTGCCCTCGACATCCGTTGCCAGGTGCCAGAGGTTGGGCAGTTTCACGGTGAAAGGGATCTCGCTGGTGGTCAGGTGCGAGGTGTGCGGGCGCAGCGAGGCGAGCACGCTCTGCACGGCGAAGGCGTGCTCGTCGCCGTCCTTGGACGAGGTGGCCAGGTGCAGCGCGGCCTCGAGGTCGGATGCCGCATCCGCCCCGCGGGACATCGTGCCGGCCAGCACCCGGGCATTGACCTCGCCGTGGTCGGCGCGGATCAGCGTTTCGGGGCTCGACCCGACGAGACCGTCGACCGCGTAGGTCCAGCAGTCCGGGTAGCCGAGGGCGAGTTCGCTCACGGCCCGGCGCAGGTCGGATTCGGCGGGCAGGCGCCCGACGAGGTCCCGGGCCAGGACGACCTTGTTGAGGTCGGCGGCGGCGATTCGCTCGATGGCCTCGCCCACCGCGGCGCGGTAGCCGTCGGCGGTCAGCGTGCCCGGCAGGAGCGAGATGCGGTACTCGTTGCCCAGCGGCCGCAGGGCGAGCGGGATCTCGGGCCGGGTGCCGCCGGTGGGCCAGATCCGGGTGACCCAGCACTGGCCGTCCTCGCGGCCGACGATGACCTGCGGCACGATCAGCACGCTGGTCTGGGCCGAGGACGCGTCGAAGGCGAACGCTCCGAAGGCGAGCAGCCCGGTGCCGGTGCGGGAGAGCGGGTCGGTCACGGTGGCCGCCGCGACCACGTCGCGCCAGGCTGCGGCGGCATCCGTCAATCGGGTCGGCCCGGAGAACTCGAGCCGCAGGGCCGTGCCGATGCCGGCCAGGCCCTGGTTGCGACGCATCCAGAGCAGCGGTTCGTGGCTATCGAGCAGAAGGATGAGTTGGCGCACGTCGGCGATAGGAGTGGTTTCGACCGTCAGGGCCTGCGCATTCACTCACCCAGCCTATGTCAGCAGGGTGGACGCCGGGCGTGTGCGCAGGCAATCTAGACTGGGGGAGTGAGCAGAGCAGACCTCAATAAGCAGCCCGAGCAGGTTGCTGCCATGTTCGACCAGGTCTCCACCCACTACGACCGCACCAATGCGGTGTTGTCGGTCGGGAATGCGGCCCTCTGGCGGATGGCGGCGACCCGGGCCGTGGCCCCGCAACCGGGCGACCGGATCCTCGACATCGCCGCCGGCACCGGCACCTCGAGCGTGGCGCTGACCCGCACCGGCGCGCACGTCGTGGCCGCGGACTTCTCCGCGGGAATGATCAAGGTCGGCCGGGAACGCCACGCCGGCAACCCGCTGATCGAGTTCGTGCAGGCCGATGCCACCGCACTGCCCTTCGCCGACAACGAGTTCGATGCCGTGACGATCTCCTTCGGGCTGCGGAACGTCGTCGAGCCGAAGAAGGCCATCGCCGAGTTCTACCGGGTGACCAGGCCCGGCGGACGCGTCGTGATCTGCGAGTTCTCCACCCCGCCGTTCGCGCCGGTCCGCGCCGCCTACTTCGCCTATCTCAACCACGTCATGCCCCTGGTCGTGAAGCTCGCCTCCTCCAACGCGGAGGCGTACGACTACCTCGGCGAGTCGATCGCCGCCTGGCCGAACCAGTCCACCCTGAGCAGCTGGCTGCGGGATGCCGGCTACGAGGCTGTGGCGTACCGCAACCTGTCCCTGGGCATCGTGGCCCTGCATCGAGGCGTCAAGCCGGCGAACGCAGCGGATACGGGCGCAGCGGATACCACTTCCTGAGTCCTCCCAGTTCCGATCGATAGGCTGACCGAGTGAAACCGAGCGTGCCCCTGTTCCGCCGCGGCTCTTCCGTGACGAGCCAGTTGGGCCTCAGCGATCGCATTTTCTCGTCAAAAGGCGACCGCGGTCTCGCCACCGGCATCGACGTCGGCCTCGAACGGGTCGAGGCAAGCCTGCTCGGCGAGGTCACCTTCGCCGACGAGGTCGCGAACGTCACCAGCCGATACCTCCTGAACGCGGGCGGCAAGCGCGTGCGCCCCATGCTCGCCCTGCTCACCGCGCATCTCGGCAGCGGCGTGCTCGACGACGTGGTCACCGCGGCCACCGCGATCGAGATCACCCACCTGGCCTCGCTGTACCACGACGACGTGATGGACGACGCGCACCAGCGCCGCGGGGTGCCCAGCGCCCAGACCGTGTGGGGAAACTCCATAGCGATCCTCACCGGAGACCTCCTGTTCGCGCGGGCCAGCCAGTTGATGGCCCGGCTGGGCGAGCGGGCGATCCGCCTGCAGGCAGACACCTTCGAACGTCTCGTGCTCGGCCAGCTGCACGAGACGGTCGGGCCGCACGACGGTGAAGACCCGGTGGAGCACTACATCCAGGTTCTCGCCGACAAGACCGGTTCGCTGATCGCAGCCGCAGCCCAGGCCGGGGTCATCTTCTCGGACGCGTCCGACGACTACGAGCGGCCGGTGGTGCAGTTCGGTGAGAAGATCGGCGTCGCCTTCCAGCTCATCGACGACGTGCTCGACCTGTCACCCCAGCCGGAGGAAACGGGCAAGTTCGCCGGCACCGACCTCCGCGCCGGCGTGGCAACCCTGCCGGTGCTCCGGCTCCGGGAACGCGCGCCAAGCGACCCGGGCGCGGCCGCACTGCTGGCCAGGCTCGAACGCGACGTGATGGCCCCCGGCGCTGCTGCCGGCGATGCCGCGGACTCGGCGATCGCCGCCCTCCGCGAGCACGATGTCACCACCCAGACCCTCTCCGAGGCGCACGGCTGGGCGCGCGACGCCGTCGCCGCGCTCTCCCCGCTGCCCGACGGATCCGTGAAGAAGGCGCTCACGCGATTCGCGGACACGATCGTCGAGCGATCCAGTTAGAAAGGCTTCCATGACCAAGTTGCGATTGGCCATTGTCGGCGCGGGACCTGCGGGCATCTACGCCGCCGACATCCTGCTCAAGGCCGAACGGAATTTCGAGGTGTCGATCGACCTGTTCGACCACCTCCCGGCACCCTACGGCCTGGTGCGCTACGGCGTCGCACCCGACCACCCGCGGATCAAGGGCATCATCACGGCGCTGCGCGACGTGCTCGACCGCGGCGACATCCGGGTATTCGGAAACGTGCGGTTCGGCGTCGACATCACCATGGACGACCTGAAGACGCACTACAACGCGGTCATCTTCGCCACCGGCGCCGTGCGCGACGCCGACCTCAAGATCCCCGGGATCGACCTGGAGGGCTCCTACGGGGCCGCCCGGATCGTCAGCTGGTTCGATGGGCACCCCGACTACCCGCGCACCTGGCCGCTTACGGCCAGGCAGGTCGCGGTCATCGGCAACGGAAACGTGGCCCTGGACGTCTCGCGCATGCTCGCCAAGCACGCGGACGACCTGCTGCCCACGGAAATCCCGGCCAACGTCTACGAGGGGCTCAAGGCGTCCGCCGTCACCGACGTGCATGTGTTCGGCCGGAGAGGCCCGACCTCGGTCAAGTTCACCCCGCTCGAACTGCGCGAACTCGGCGAGCTGCCGGGCGTCGACATCGTCGTCTACGACGAGGACTTCGACTACGACGACGCCGCACGGGACGCGGTGGCCAGCAACAAGCAGGTCTTCGTCATCGACAAGGTCCTGAACAAGTGGCGCGAACGCCCGGCCGGCACCGCCAGCCGCCGGCTGCACCTGCACTTCTTCGCCAAGCCGGTCGAGATCGTCGACGACGGCACGGGCCGGGTCGGCGCGATCCGGTACGAGCGCACCAGGCCCGACGGGCACGGCGGGGTCGTCGGCACCGGCGAGGTCCGTGAGCTCCCGATGCAGGCGGTCTACCGCGCCGTGGGTTACTTCGGCTCCCCGCTGCCCGGTGTGCCGTTCGACAAGAAGCGCGGCGTCATCCCCAACCGCGAGGGCCAGGTGCTCTGGAAGGGCGAACCGGACTCCGGATCGGCCAGCGCCAACCAGCAGCTCTACGGCGTCTACGCGACCGGCTGGATCAAGCGAGGCCCGGTCGGCCTGATCGGCCACACCAAGTCCGACGCGATGGAGACCGTGCGGCACCTGATCAACGACCTCGGCAACTGGTGGCACCCGGCCGAGCCCTCGGAGGAGAGCGTGCTGGCGATGCTCGACGAACGCGGGATCGAGTACACCAACCTCGACGGCTGGCACCGCCTCGACCAGCGGGAGCTCGCGCTGGGCATGGCCGAGGGGCGCGCGCGGATCAAGGTCGTTCCCCGCGGCGAGATGGTCGAGATCTCCCGCGGCGAGAGGTAGACCCGCGTGGTGCCCTGGGTCGCGATCGTCGCCGGGGTGATCGGCAGCGCCCTCGGACTACCGCTCGTGAGCATCGCCGAACGGATGCTGCGTATTCGTCGACGCTTCGCCTGGCCTGTCCGGGCCGGGGGCGTCGTGGCCACAGGTGCCCTCGTCGCGCTGGTCGTCTGGAAGTTCGGACCGGGCTGGGAGCTGCCCGCGTACCTGTACCTGGCCCTCACCGCGGTGGTGCTCAGCGTGGTCGACCTCGCTGAGAAGCGGTTGCCCAATGCGCTCGTCTATCCGTCGCTACTCGTGCTGCCGGTGCTGCTGATGCTCGCGGCTGCGGCAACCGGGTCGTGGTCGGCCCTCCTGGGGGCTTTCGCGGGCGGTGCCGCACTGTTCGTGTTCTACTTCGTGCTGGCCCTGATCTCGCCGAGCGGCATCGGGATGGGCGACGTGAAACTCGCCGCAGTGATCGGCCTCGCCCTCGGCTACCTGGGCTGGTCCCCGGTGCTCATCGGTTCCTTCGGGGGGTTCCTGATCGGCAGCCTGGTCTCGCTTGTGGCTCTGGTGGGGCGCCGGATTACCCTGCGGGGCTCCCTGCCGTTCGGGCCGTCCATGCTCGCCGGCGCCTTCCTGGCTGTGCTCCTCGCCTAGAACCCGGTTGAAGACTTTTCCTCATGTGCGCCGAAAAACCCCCAGCCCGGGGGGCGGTCCGCTGGTGTGATCGGTCTACGGTGGTGGTGTCGCCAACCCGATGGCGAGTTCGCTTCACCCGAGGAGCGCTTGTGCACCTTTTTTCTGTACCCTTGCCCGATTGTCCGCGGCCCCGATCACGTGACTCCGGCGGCTTTCCGCCCGACTCCGTTCTGAACCCTCGTCCAGCCGGTATGCCGGGAGGCCCATTCAACGCGCTCGCCTGAGCCACTCGAACCGACCGGCCCTCACCCGAATGACGGCCGCACTCGCGACAGACCCTAGTCGCGAGTCATTTTCATGCGATTTTCAGAAAATATTCAGCAAACATTCAGCCACCCCCCAGACAGGGAGCCCCCGCACTGGGGCTTGGTGAGGTTTTCTCGACGAACGTAGCTTGTGGTCAATCGCCTGGTCACCCAGACCGGCCGGCCCACCCGAACGGAAACCCGAGATGAAGTTCTATACCAGGATCCAGGCCGTCATCAACAGCATGCGCACCGACGAGGAGGGCGCCACCGCGGTGGAGTACGGCCTGATGGTCTCGCTCATCGCGGTCGTCATCATGACCGCCGTCGGACTGATCGGCACCTACCTCAACACCAAGTTCGGCGACGTCGCGGCCAAGATCGGCCCCTAGTTCCGCGCCCGGCGCCCGGCGGCGCTCGGTCGGAGGCCTCCACGCCTTCAGGAAGGCCCGCCGAGACCCCCCCCCAACTTCCCCCAGACCAGTCAGGCCCGCCCTGGGAGGAGCGAACACCCCGCGGGCATCAGCATCACCTCACCACGCACGGTCGACCCGGCCGGCTTGACAGAACGGAAACCCGAAATGAAGTTCTACACCAAAATCCAGGCCCTCATCAACAGCATGCGCACCGACGAGGAAGGGGCCACCGCGGTGGAGTACGGCCTGATGGTCTCGCTCATCGCGGTCGTCATCATGACCGCCGTCGGACTGATCGGCACCTACCTCAACACCAAGTTCGGCCTCGTCGCAACCAAACTGGCGCCGTAGCACCGACAGCAGCATCCGGTCGGCCATCCGGTCGATCCGGTTCGTGCGGTGGCGGCGGCTTCCCGAGGAAGTCTCCGCCGCCCGCAACGAAAGGCAGTCCGATGATGCGCAGGCGCAGCACGGCAGGCGAACGCGGCGCAGCAGCGATCGAGTTCGCGCTCATCCTCCCGATTCTCGTCATCCTGGTGTTCGGCGTCATCGAGTTCGGTCTTGTCTTCAACGCCCAGATCTCCATCACCAACGCCGCTCGTGAGGGAGCCCGGTACATGGCCATTCACAACAATGCGGCCAACGCCAAGGTCGCCGCGCAGCACGCGGCACCCTCACTCAGCCCGTTGCTCGCCCTGGCCGGCGTCGACGTCAGCCCAGGCACGTGCGTGGGTGGTTCGAGTGTCACCGTGACAACGCACTACACCGTCGCGTTCGTCACGGGATTCTTCGGCGCGAGCATTCCTCTGACCGGCAAGGGGGTCATGCAATGCGGTGGATGAAATCTCGACTCCGCTCCGACCACGGGGCCAGCGCCGTGATGCTCGCCTTCCTGCTGGTCCCGCTGATCGGGATCGTGGGATTCGCGATCGATGTCGGAGCCCTCTATGCGGAACGTGGGCAGCTTCAAAACGGGGCGGATGCCGCGGCTCTCGCGATCGCAAAGGATTGCTCCGACGGTGTCTGCAGCAACCCGGTCGGCCTGGCCGCGAGTTACACCAACGGCAACGCCAATGACGGCGCCGCCAACGTGCTCGCCCCGGATCTATCCGTCAGCCGCCAGGTCACCGTCAGGTCCAGCACGCGCGTGGCCGGCACGAATGCGCCCGCGATCAGCCACCCATTCGCGGCGATACTCGGAATCCCGCCGTCCACTGTGGGGGCAGCGGCCACAGCGCAATGGGGTGGTGTGGGGTCTGGACGCGTGCTGGCGCTCGCGCTCTCCTGGTGCGAGTTCCAGGAATCTCTGGCGGCCTCGGGCAACCACGTGACCATCCGGACCGACACCAACAAGACCTGCAAACACTCCCCCTCGACGGAGATCATCCCCGGCGGCTTCGGCTGGCTCGACAACACCACGGCCCCGTGCGAGGCAACCATCAACCTCAGTTTGAACCTCAACGCCGCCGGAGAGCTCTGGGTCGACAGCGATCCGGGAGGGGACGCGCCGAGTGCCTGCAAGTCCCAACTGCCGACTCTCCTGGGCAAAACGGTGCTCATCCCGATCTATGACCTCACCCAGGGCTCCGGCACCAACGCCAGGTACCGCATCTATGCCTTCGCCGGTTTCACCATCACCGGCTGGAAGTTCCCCTCCGCTCAGGAGCTCGACCCGCTCGCTCCGGTCTGCGCGAGCGGTCTCACCTGCCCGAACGGCAGTTGGCGAGGCATTCAGGGCACGTTCACCAAATGGGTCTCCATCGACAACGCCTTCGGGCCCGGCGGTCCGGACCTCAACGACACCATCGTCACATTGATCAAGTAGGAGATGACATGAAAACTCGACTCATCGGCGCGATCCTGGCGATCGTCCTGGCCGTGGCCGGCACGGTAGTCCTCACGGGGTATGTCGGCGGCGCCGACGCCCGAGCGGCGGACGGTGCCGCGTTCGTGCCGGTCTACGTGGTCTCCCAGGAGATCCCCGCAGGCACGGCCGCGGAGTCCATCGGTTCATTCATCACGGTGAAACAGATTCCGGCGATCGCGGCAGTACCTGGACGCGTCACGAAACTGGGCAAACTCAGCGGGAAGGTCGCGGACACGGCGCTGAAGCCGGGTGAGCAACTCCTCGCGTCGCGCTGGGTGAGTGCCGCCGAACTGGCCACCCGCGGTGAAATCGCGCTGCCCGACGGCATGCAGACGGTCACCATTGCGCTCCCCGTTGAGCAGGTCGTCGGGGGCACCGTGACAGCGGGCGACACCGTTGGTGTCGTCATCGCGGCAACGCTGAAGGTCGCCGGCGCCTCGGAGGAGGTGTCGCTGGCCAAGCAGGTCTTCCACAAGGTCCTGGTCACCGCCGTGCAGAAGGGCTCCACGACACCGGCCGCGAAGGGCGCCGACGCGCCGACCGAACCGGTCAGCGTGATCATGATCACACTCGCCCGCACCACGCCCGACATCGAGAAGCTCGTTTGGGGACAGAAATTCGGAACCGTATGGCTCACTGTCGAACCCAAGACAGCGGATGAGACCGCCGCGGGCGTCGTTGATGGGAATGCGGTGTTCCGATGAGCCGCCTGCTCCTCGTCGGCCACAGCCATGACTTCGAAACCCGGTTGAACGTCCTCCTCGGACGCGCCCTCCGCCTTGTGAGGGGACGGTCTCTGGCCTTCGGCCCATCGGCGCTCCTCGGCCGGTTGGTGGCGGCAGACCGCCCCGACACGGCGCTTCTGGGTTCGTTCCTCTCCCGGGACGGGGTGCGGGAACTCTCGGCGGGCCTGACCAGGCTCTACCCGGGCATCGGCATCGTGACCGTTGGCGAGAACCGAGGCCCGCGGAACGGCTGGGTGGCCGAAGGGACCGTTCACCCGGTACTGAGCCGGAGCGCGGAGCGCACGGCCGTCGTCTCTGCCGGCGGCCGGGCGAGCCGGCTCGGCCGGCCCGCCCCGATGTACGGCGAGGTTCTGGCATCCGTGGTGGAACTCGAACCCGTGCTTGAACCTGCGCTGGATCCTGTCCTCGAGCCCGAGTTTCTCCATGAGCCCGCCGGGGAGCCCGAATCGTTCGTCCCCTGGGACCTCGGGCAGGCCGCCGTCGACACCGTGCCGGCGCCGGACGGTGTGCGCAGCCAGATCATCGCGGTGGTGGCGCCCAAGGGCGGCCTCGGCAAGACCACGGTCGCCACCAACCTGGCGGTCGGCCTCGCCAAACTGGCGCCGTTGTCGGTCGTAATCGTGGATGCCGACACGCAGTTCGGGGATGTCGCCACGGCCCTGTCGCTGGCCCCCACGCACACCCTGCCGGACCTGGTCACGGGCGTCGCTCCGGAGGACACCCTGGTGATGAAGACCCTCCTCACCGCTCACCCGAGCGGCTTCTACACCGTCTGCGGCGCGGACCTCCCGGCCGAGGGCGACCGGGTCACCGGGGATCAGCTCAGCCACCTGCTCCAGCAGCTCTCGTCCATCTTCCGGTTCGTCATCGTCGACACGGCCCCCGGGCTGGGGGACCATGCGCTCGCCGCTCTCGAACTGGCCACGGACGCCGTGTTCCTGTGCGATATGTCGGTGCCCAGCGCGCGCGGACTCCGCAAGGAGCTGGCGGTGCTCGCCAGCATCGGCATGTTGCCTCCCGTTCGGCACGTGGTGCTGAACCTGGCCGACCGCACGAGCGGACTCAGCGTGCGCGACATCGAGGCGACGATCGGAGTGCCCGTCGACGTGGCCATTCCGCGTTCCTCCCTCGTCGCGTTGTCGACCAACCGCGGCATTCCCGTCCTCCAGGCCAAGGGGAGAAGCCCCGCGTCGAAGGCCCTCACGGCCCTGGTGCACCGGTTCGAGCCGAGCGCTTTCCTGAAACGTGGTCATCTGCATCGAAGGGTGGTTGTCGAATGAAACTGAACGAAAGAGTGGATGCCGCGCGAGGCGCGGGTCCCCAGAATCACTTCGTCACGAGAGGAGGGACCCTCGCGCCGGCAGGAGGGGACCCGGCGGCCGGCAGGCCCGGCGGGGAAAGCCCGGCCGATCCGGGGTCGCTCCCGCTTCCCACGGCGGTGGTCGCCCCGGTCGATCCCCTCGCCGAGCTCAAGGAGCGGGCGGCCCAGGAACTCTTCGGCCGCATCGGCTCCCGGCTCAGCGATTCCAGTCTCGACGAGGAGCAACTGCACGCCCTGGCCCGAGCCGAACTGGGAAAGATCGTCTCCGCCGAACAGGTGCCCCTGAGCCGGGAGGAACGCAACAGGCTCATCTCCGAGATCGGCGCCGACGTGCTCGGCTATGGTCCGCTCGAGCGCCTGTTGAACGACGAGACCGTGACCGAGATCATGGTCAACGGACACGAGCAGATCTTCGTCGAACGACACGGGCAGCTCACCCTCAGCGACGCCAGCTTCACCAGTGAGGCCCAGCTCCGCCGGGTGATCGAGCGGATCGTTGCCAAGGTGGGTCGCCGAATCGACGAGTCCTCACCCCTGGTCGATGCGCGCCTGGCCGACGGGTCGCGCGTGAACGCCATCATTCCTCCTCTGGCAGTGGACGGATCCTCGCTCACTATTCGCAAGTTCGCGCGCGAACCACTCACCGCCGCCGACCTGGTCGGGCTCGGCACCTTGACCCCCGGCATGGCCGAGGTGCTCGAGGCATGCGTGAACGCCCGGCTCAACATCATCGTCTCCGGGGGCACCGGCACGGGGAAGACGACGCTTCTGAACGTGCTCTCCGGCTTCATCCCCGCCAATGAACGCATTATCACCATCGAGGATGCGGTCGAGCTGCAGCTGCAGCAGGACCACGTCATCCGGCTCGAGTCCAGGCCGGCCAACATCGAGGGCAAGGGCGAGGTGACCATCCGGGACCTGGTGCGAAACTCGCTCCGGATGCGCCCGGACCGCATCGTGATCGGTGAGTGCCGCGGCGGCGAGAGCCTCGACATGCTCCAGGCGATGAACACCGGCCACGAGGGATCCATCTCGACGGTGCACTCCAACTCGCCCAGGGACGCGATCTCCAGGCTCGAAACGCTGGTCCTGATGGCCGGGATGGACCTCCCGTTGCGGGCTATCCGGGAGCAGATCTCGTCGGCCATTGACGTGATCGTGCAGATCAGCCGACTGAAAGACGGCACCCGCCGGATCACGCACGTGACCGAGGTGCAGGGCATGGAGGGTGACATCGTGACGCTGCAGGATGCCTTCGTGTTCGACTTCTCCGCCGGAGTCGATGGGGACGGCCGCGTCCTCGGCCATGCGGCAGCGACCGGGGTGAGGCCTCGATTCGCCGACAAGTTCCGCGAGATGGGCATCCCCCTGTCGCCCGGAATTTTCCAGGCCGACCTGGTGACGCGGGGTCGGCGATGAGCCCCGTGCTGTACGCCGGCATCGCGGCCGGGCTGTTGGCCCTGCTCGTGCTCGTGTTCCTGGTCATCGCGCCGAGCGGGCCGAAGGTTCCGCTCGAACGTCGTCGTGCCCCCGGAACCGTCGCGGAGGCGTCGACCCTGACCAGGATGACCGATCGCACGGTGGAAGCCATCGACGTGGTGATCCGCCGCCGCGCGTCGATACCGTTCGGTGCGGCGGAACTGGAACAGGCCGGCATTCGCATGCAGCCATCCGGGTTCGTGCTCATGGTCTTCTCGGCGGCGACGGTGCTGGCGCTGGTCGGCCTTCTGCTCGGTGCGGGCACCGGCTGGACGGTGCCGCTCATGGTCGCCGGTGTGGCCTGCGCTCCGATCGGCGCCCTGGTCCTGCTGCGGATCCGCACCGCCCGGCGCCGCGCGAAGTTCGCCGATCAGCTTGACGAGTCACTGGGCCTGCTCGCCGGCGCCCTGCGCGCCGGCCACGGTCTGCTCCGCGCGGTCGACGCCGTCTCCCAGGAAACGGAATCGCCGACGACCGAGGAGTTCGCCCGGGTCGTCAACGAAACCCGGATCGGTCGTGACCTCAGCGACGCGCTGGACAACACCGCGCTGCGCATGCGCAGCGACGATTTCCAGTGGGTTGCCCAGGCCATCGCCATCAACCGGGAGGTGGGCGGCAACCTGTCCCAGGTGCTCGACCAGGTGGGGCACACCATCCGGGAGCGCAACCAGCTGCGCCGCCAGGTGAAGGCGCTCGCCGCGGAAGGAAAGATGTCCGCCTACGTGCTCATCGCCCTTCCGATCGGGGTCTTCTCCTTCCTGCTGATGACCCAGCCGTCCTATTTCAACGGCTTCCTCGGCAACATCTGGGGAACCCTGGCCCTGGTGGTCGCCGCCATCCTGCTCATCGTCGGCTCGATCTGGATGATGGCCGTCGTCAAGGTGAAGTTCTAGGAGAATTCGATGCCATCACTCACTGCCATCCTGGCCGCCCTGGCCGTCGCCGGCGGGCTCGGCGCCCTGATCGGGATCCTGGTCGGCGGGCGCGCTCCGTCACCGGCCACCGAGCCGGGTGACGCGCCAGCGCAGGGGCGTGCGTCCCGGGGCCCGCTCTCCCTCCGGGCCAGGACCCGCGTGCCCCGAGGCTATCTCGCCCGGCTCGAACGGAACGTCGTGCTGGCGGGGCGCCCGCCCGCCTGGACCGTGGACAAGATCCTGATCGCCAAACCACTCGTGGCGGCAGGCGGCGTGCTGCTGGCGGGATTGTGGATCGGCGGTGACACCTCACCGGTGCGGATCGTGCTCGGTGCCGCCCTCGTGCTGCTGTGCTTCTTCGTCCCTGACCTTCTCATGTACAGCCGGGGCCAGGAACGGCAGGAGCAGATCCAGAACGCGCTCGCCGACACCCTCGACCAGATGACCATCGCCGTGGAGGCCGGCCTCGGCTTCGAGGCGGCGATGGCGAAGGCGGCCACGAACGGCAAGGGCCCGTTGGCCGAGGAGTTCATTCGAACCCTTCAGGACATGAGCATCGGCCGCTCACGCAAAGACGCCTACCAGGAGCTCAGTGCCCGCACCTCCTCGGCCGACCTGCGCCGGTTCACCCGCTCGGTCATCCAGGCCGACACCTACGGAATCGCGATCGCCGACGTGTTGCGCGTGCAGGCAGGGGAGATGCGGATGCGTCGCCGCCAGCGGGCCGAAGAGCAGGCGATGAAAGTACCGGTCAAAGTTATTTTCCCGCTGGTATTCTGCATCCTGCCGGTGCTCTTCATCGTGCTGCTCACGCCCGCGGTGATCAGCATCACCAAGGCGTTCACCTAGGTCGCTGGGGATACGGGGCCGGTAGATCGCAGATCAGTCGGTCCCTACTCGAGGTCAGGGCCGAGCAACTCCGAGATCGCCTGCTCGAACACGCCGAGGATTGCGCCAGGCAAAGGATTCCAGCTCACCCTGCTGCAGTTGGGCTATCCGGTCGCGGTCGATGATGGCACGCGTCATTGAAACTCACGCACGTGCTGTGAACATAGTGGCGGAGACGCCTGTCGGTCGATGTCCCGGCTAGCGGAAGTTCACGAACTGCAGGGCGACCTCGAGATCCTTGCCCTTGAGCAGGGCCATCGTGGCCTGCAGGTCGTCGCGGCTCTTCGAGCTGACGCGCAGTTCGTCGCCCTGGATCTGGCTCTTGACGCCCTTGGGGCCTTCGTCGCGGATGATCTTGTTGATTTTCTTCGCGTTCTCCTGGTCGATGCCGGCCTTCACCCCGGCCTCGATCCGGAACTCCTTGCCGGAGGCGAAGGGTTCGCCGGCGTCGAGGCTGCGCAGGGAGATGCCGCGCTTGATCAGCTTCGATTCGAACACCTCGAGGATCGCCTTGACGCGCTCCTCGGAGTTGGCCTTCATGAGCACCTTCTCGCCGCTCATCTCGATCGAGGCGCCGACGTTTTTGAAGTCGTAGCGCTGGGCGACTTCCTTGTGGGCCTGGTTGAGGGCGTTGTCGACCTCCATCGGGTCGACCTTGCTGACGATGTCGAACGTTGAGTCTGCCATGCCTGCAATGTTATCGAGTGGGACGCTCCATCACGACAGCCGGGCACCGCCCGGCGGCGGAACCCGGCCGGCCGGGCCCGGTCAGCGGGGCGTCTGAGCGGTGCTCGAGCGCACGATCAGCTCAAACGGCATCGGCGTGTTCAGGTTCGGCGTGAGGTGCTTTCCCGGGCTGAGCTGGTCGAGCAGGATCTCGACCGCCTTTGCTCCCTGCCCCTGCGGGAATTGGGCGATCGTGCTCAGCCCGAAGAAGTCGGCCAGTTCGTGGTCGTCCACGCCGATCACGGAGACGTCCCGCGGCACGACCAGGCCGAGGTCCTTGGCCGCCAGGATGGCACCGATCGCCATCTCGTCGGAGGCGGCGAAGATGGCGGTCGGCCGGTCGTGCGGGTTGCCGAGGAGCTGCTTCGCCGCCTGGTAGCCGCCGCGCATCGTGAAGTCGGCCGTCATGAACAGTTCGGCGGCCGGGGTGATCCCGGCCGCGTCGAGCGCGTTCTCGTAGCCGACCCGCCGGTTCGTCGGCAGGTGGAAGTCCAGGTCGAGGTCCTTGTTGCCGCCGATGTGCGCGATCCGGGTGTGGCCGAGCGACAGGAGGTGCTCGGTGGCCAGCCGCGCGACGGCGACGTCGTCGATGGTGAGGGTGCGCACTCCCTCGATCGGGCCGCCGACGCCGACGAGGGGCTTGCCGAGCGCATGCAGGCTGGTCACCTCGGTCGCCGTCAGCTCGAGCGAAATGGCGATCACGGCATCCACTCGCTGGCGAAGCAGGAAATGGTCGAACACGCTGCGGCGCTCGGCGCCGCCGCCGGTGAGGCTGTACAGGGTGAGGTCGTAGCCGTTGTTGAGCAGGGACTTCTGGGCGCCCTCGACCACGCTGGAGAAGAACCAGCGGTCGAGGAACGGAACGACGACGCCGATGTTCTTCATCCGCCCGGAGGCCAGGCTCGACGCCGTCGACGAGACGACGTAGCCCAGTTCGTCGGCCGCCGCTTCCACCTTCAGCCGGGTGGCGGGGGAGACATGGCCGTTGCCGCTCAGGGCGCGCGAAACCGTGGCGGTGGACACGCCCGCGTGACGGGCGACCTCGTCGATGCCGACCATGGGGTTCCTAACGGCGGTGAATTTGAGCCTTCATCGATCATATCGACCGGCGGATGTGCGCCGATCCCGGCCTTGATTTCTCACTGGGGCCAAAACTCTTGTATTCTGTCTGAGCGTCTCCGGTCACGTGTTCACATATGGTCGGGTGCGTATTGGCAAGTTACCCAAGTGGCCAAAGGGATCTGACTGTAAATCAGCCGTCTTAGACTTCGGGGGTTCGAATCCCTCACTTGCCACCGTGCCTAACCCCCGGAATCCCTGTGTTTCCGGGGGTTTTTGCGTCTCTCAGGCCTCTTTCCCCCACGAGAACCCCACAATTGTTTCGGCGCGCACCGCATCCATCCGCTCGGAAACGGCGTCGAGGTCGTCTTCGAACAGGTCCGCGTAGGTGTCGAGCGTCATCGCTGCTGAGGCGTGGCCGAGCATCCGCTGCACTGCCTTGGGGTTCGCGCCGGCCGAGATGGCCAGGCTTGCCGCGGTGTGGCGGAGGTCGTGCGGGGTGATGAGCGGGAACGTGCCATCGTCCTTCTGGGCGGCCTGCACTGCCCTGATGAACCATCCGCCCTCGGTGTTGGACCGTGGGAAGTGGACATCGCCGGCACCGAACACCAGCTGCCCCCGGGTCTTCCCTTCGCACGCTCGAGCGAGTGGCACAGACAGGAAGCTCGGGTACGGGACGCTCCGGCGCTCGTGAGTCTTCGGGGTGCCGACAACGACCTGGCTGCCGATGAGGACGGCATTCTCCTCGATAAGCATCCGCCGGCGGAGCGCGTCCAGGCACGATAGGCGCAGGCCGATGGCTTCACCCCAGCGGATGCCGGTGTAGGCGAGCACGTAGACCAATGTGGAGTGCTCGGCGGCGTGCATCGCGAGCAGTTCGACTTGGGCGGCCGAGAGGTAGGCGCGCTTCTTCTTCCCCTTGCGTGGGAGCTTGACACCGCGGGCCGGGTTGGACGAGATCCGTTTGTCGAGTACGGCGATGTCGAGAATGGCGGCGAGCACGCCGAACGCTCGGATGACGACGGTCGCCGAGCGAGGCTTCCCGCCGTTCGCCGTGAACTTCGTCACCCACGACTGGACTTCAGAGTGTCGGATCTCTCCGATGCGTCGCGTGCCCCATGCCGGCTCCACGTGCACCCGCCACGCGGTCTCCACCGTGCGGAGGGAGGACGGCTTGAGGTGTGACTGGTTGGCCATCCATTCGACGCCGAGCTCGTGGATGGAGAGCTTCGCGGTCTTCGGGTCGACGTACTCGCCGCGGTTCGTCGCGACCGTGATGTCGGCGAGGTAGTCCTCAGCGTCTTTCTTGCGCGCGAATCCGCCCTTCTCGCGCGACTGCCGGGCGGGGTCGCGATACCGGACCCGGTAACGCTTGCCGGCGCCAGTGCCGTAAGAGGTGATGCTGCCCATGTTGTGCTCCGTTGTTCGTAGCTGCCGGGTGGCCGCTACTCCTAAGCCATGCGGCGGATCCGTCGGCCGTGCGTTGGTCGGGTGAAAATCACTGGATTTGGAGGTGGTGGAGATTTCCGCCGCATGGCCCCTTAGTGGGACCACCCATTGGTCTCTCCGGTGGCGACTTGACGGTCGCGGCCGGATCCCGGATCGAAGGAACACCATGCCCGTCTACCTCACCCCCGACCAGGTCGTCCTCATGCTCCCCGGAGTCTCGCGCGGCCAGCTCGCCCAGCTCCGATTCCACGGGAAGGGCCCTAAGTACCGCAAGCCGACCGCCAAGACCGTCCTGTACGTCCAGTCCGAAGTGGTGGCGTGGGTGGAGAGCACGACGTGCGGCGGCACTGGGACAGGGGCCGCGTGAGGCGCTGACGAGGCGGTAGGCGTGAGGCATCAGAACACCGCACCTACGTCGTCGAGATCAACACCGTTGCTCCGCAGGGCGTTGTCCGTTGTGTACAGCTGAGCTTGCAGAGCGCGGATCTTCTCGTTGGCATCGCGCTCGGCGTCCTCATCCGGGCGGCGCCCTTCGTCTTGGGCGGTCTTGCGCAGTTCAGCCAGTTCCCGTTCGACCTTCGCAAGCTGCACATGGAGGCTGCTTCGGTGGCGCAACGTCTCAGCCACCAGTTGGTCAAAGAACGCCGGATATCCGCCCTCCAGGAGCGGTGAGCCGTCTACGTGCGCGTTGAGGCTACGCACGTCACTCGTGCCGCCGAACCACTCGCGGGCCAGCCAAGCCAGCGCTTTGGCCTCGAACCCTTCACCATCGGTGAGAACCATCTCGTAGTAGGGCTTCGTGACATCGAACACTAGATCCGCTGGTGATACGTGGAGGACGAGTGCGATCGCCATGAGTTGACGGACAGTCAGATCATCCTTCCGCCCATTCTCGAGGTTCGCCACAATCGACCGCGTGAGGCCGAAGCCGGCCTTTTCTGCCAACTCCTCGGCGCTCATCTTGAGGTGCTTCCGATACTTCGCGATCTTCGCGCCTGGATTATAGGAGAAAGTCTTGGCCATGCGATACACATTAGACGCGTTTCTGTGTATTGTGAAGTCATACACAAAACGTACGGTTCTGTGTAATCAGTTAGGAGTTGTCATGGCTACATATCTCTCCATCGCCCAGGTTTGCGAGATGATCCCCGGCATGACCAAGGGAACGCTCTCGCAGCTGCGATTCCGAGGCGAAGGCCCCAAGTACCGCAAGCCGACGCCCCGCAATGTCGTCTACCTCGAGTCGGAAGTCATCGAGTGGGTCGAAGGAACGGCGCGCATCGGGACCGCACTCAAGTCCGCATGATCACCACCGTGCACGAAAAAGCCCTCGCATGCCTGGCAGGGCAAAACGAGGGCGAAGTAACCGAGTACCGAACTAAGGAACCGATCAACTTGAATAAGAATACCAGTGTCACCAGCACCACCGCCAGGGTCACGACCACACCGAAGGCTCAGGCATGGCTCGACGGGCTCTTCGATCGCTTGAAGGTCGCGCCCGTGACCGTCGCCACCGCGGCCGGCTTCGTCGTCAAGCCCGATTCACTCTTGCTCAAGTCCCTCTGCAATGCAGATGAAGCCCGCCACATCGACCGCGCCCGGTTCGCTATCAACGCGGGGGTGTCCCTGTGATTCTCCACCTCGTCGCAGCCAACAACGGCCCGTTCATCTACCTCGACGCGCGAGAGGACTACTTGAGCCCCGCGGATGCTCGCGATCTTGGGACCCGGCTGCACCGCCTGGCCGCCGAAGCCGATCCTCCCGTCGCAGAACCCGATGAGCCGATCCTGTACGCCGTCAAGGGAATGTCGGGCGTTGACGAGTGTGTGGTGGTCGTCTCCGAAGAGTGGGGCGCCACAATCCCGATGTCGGCGCCCGACGCACGACAGCTCGCGACGCACCTGATCGTGCTCGCGGATGAGCTTGATTGCGCCGAGGTGGCCGAATGACCGGCAGTCCGGGCATAAGTCTGGTCGACATTGCTCGCCGCGTCGTGGCAGAACACGCGGCCGGGAACACAGCGTTCCGGGCGACCGACGCGTTTCAGCGTGCCGACGGCAGTATCCGCGAGCGAGTGCGCGCAGGAGTGGTGAGTGATGAGTGAGCATCTCAGCACGCAACTGGGCATGGGACCTCAGTTGGACCCGGGAGGGGTTGAGTTTCCCGATGAAGGAGAAGCTCACGATTCTTTGCCTGGCGGAATTCGAGAATCCGGAATACGGGTATGCGTTTCCGAGCCACGAGACGATCGCGGAGCGCACGGGTCTGAGTACTCGGACGGTGCAGACGCACATGAAGACGCTTGTTCTGTTCGGCGCGGTGACGATCGAGAAGAGGCGAAGCGGGGGCAAGTGGCTGCGGAACGTCTACCTGCTGAACGTGCCCGATTCGTATCGGCAGAAGGATCCGGAATGGCTGAGGTGGCACGAATGAACCGGAAAGGATTGCCGGATTCTCTATCCACCATCGGCAATTCGGGTGCTCACCATCGGCAATTTGGGTACAACGAACCGGAAATGCTCGCGCATCGGACCGGAAAGAACTGCGCACTATCAGTTAGGGACCAGTTACTTGATCAGTTATCTGTGATCAGGGTCAATTTCTCCGAAATCGACCGCGCCCATTCCTGCATTCGATTCTTCGATCTGGAGGAGGCCGCATGACGATTCCACGGGTTCGTCGCAAGATCAGCCGGGAGCTCGATCACGGCGTGCGGTGCGAGCGTCACGTGGGGGAGGTGTACCCACCGCGGTGCGCGGACTGCGATCGTGCGGACGCTGGCTCAGTGATCGATCGGGGCGAGACCATGCGCCTCTCCGCGCTCATCCGGGGGGCCGGCTACATCCCGGGCAGTGAGTGCCCCCTGCACCCGAACTACCCGCGGCCGTGCGATCGGTGCAAGCGGGATCTGGAGCAGGGCCCGGTGGCCGCATGACCGGTTCAATCGTCGCCCCTGGATGGCCCACCGACTCAGGCCCGTTGCAGGCATTGCACAGGCTCGGAATTCTGCGCGACCTCCGCAGCCGCCCGGTCTGGATTCAGTTTCCCAAGACCATCACCGACAGCGACGGCGTAGTCACCTACAAGGGATCCGCCTACTTCCTGAATGCCCGGGGGCTCCGAGCCCTCGCCGCGCTCACATTCGAGGGGTGGTCTGTGGCCGTGAACCCCACAGGCGAAGCCCGCGGTCTCGACGTCATTATTCGGTGCGAACGATGACCGCCGGCGGCTTCTTCCTCCTCGACGACGAGGGCATGCCGGTGGAGTACGTCGACGTCGCGGCATTCGAGAAGCGCGAGCGGATCATCGCGAACGTGATCGCCATCCAGTCGCGGGATCCGGATGCGGCCCTGGAGTTCATCATCGACTCGTTCAAGACCCCGGGGGAGCCGGAGCACGTCCGCCTCAACCTCGCATGCGGCGTGCTCTTCCAGCTTGCCACCGCCATCCTCGGCCCGTTCATGACCTTGGCCGAGGCCACCTACCCCCAAAACGACTACGTGGGCGACCTGCTCGCGTTGACGAACCGAGAGTCTCTGCAGGGTGACCTCTCCAACCCCGAGGGTTCGCCCTCAGAAGGAGACTAAACATGTTTGAAGCTGGCGCGATTGCATTCCGCCTGGCCATGGTCGGGGCGGAGGTGTTCAAGCGAGACGCGAAGAATGCCGACCAGTCGGTCAAGGAACTGGGTGACTCAGCCGAGAAGGCGGCGAAGAAGGTCGGGCCTCTCGGAGACGAGGTCGATAAGTCCGGAAGGGCGGCGAAGGGCGCCCAGGGTCCGCTCGATGAGACGGGCAAGTCGACGAAGAAGCTCGGCGACGAGAACACGGTCGCGGCGCCCAAGGTCAAGCAGACCGGCGCCGAGCTCGATGCTCTGAAGTCGAAGTCGGACGCCGCAGCGAGGACCATCGGCGTGACCGCGATGGGGATCGGCGCAGCTCTCACCGCCATGGCAGTCCTGACGGTGTCGTCTTTCGCCACATTCGACGCCAGCATGTCCAAGACCGCCGCTGCGACGATGGCGACCAGCCAGCAGAAGGAGATACTCAGCGCCGCGGCGCTCGACGCCGGCGCGGCGTCCATCTTCTCGGCGAAGGAAGCGGCTGACGCGGAGACGGAACTGGCCAAGGCTGGCTTGAAGACCAGCGAGATCGTCGGCGGTGCCCTGAACGGGTCGTTGGCCCTCGCGGCGGCCGGCCAGCTCGGCGTCGCCCGCGCGGCTGAGATCTCGGCCACCGCCTTGACCGTCTTCAAGCTCAAGGGCGACCAGGCCTCCCACGTCGCTGACCTGCTCGCCGCAGGCGCTGGCAAGGCTCAGGGCTCCGTCGATGACCTCGCGCTCGGCCTCGACTACGTCGGCGTCACCTTCGCACGCCTGAATATCCCGCTCGAGGACACCGTGGGGACGCTTGCCCTGCTGGCATCGAATGGTCTGCTGGGCGAGAAGGCTGGCACGGGTCTGCGCTCTGTCATCTCTTCCCTGACCCAGCCGGTCGCCAAGGGCGCAGAAGTGATGAAGCAGTACGGCATCAACGTGTTCGATGCACAGGGCAACTTCATCACCATGGCCGGTGTAGCGGAGCAGTTGAAGAATGGCCTCGGCGGCCTAGACGAGCAGACCCGCTCTGCAGCGCTCGGTGCCATCTTCGGTGCGGAAGCGGCCAGCGCCGCCGGCATCCTCTACTCTGCTGGTGCCGCGGGCGTTGACAAGTGGACCAAGAGCGTCGATGACCAGGGCTACGCCGTCAAACAGGCTGCTATGGCTGCTGACAACCTCACCGGCGACATCGAACGCCTCGGCGGGTCGATGGACACCGCCCTCATCAAGACCGGATCCTCGGCAAACGACAGCTTGCGCGGCATGGTGCAGACCGTTTCCGGACTCGTCGACTGGTACGGCGGGCTCAACAAGGAGGTACAGGGGACGACGCTGGCGCTCGGCGTGGGCACGGCGGCGGTCTTCTTGCTCAGCGGCACGCTGCTGCTCGGGATTCCCAAGGTCGTCGCCTACCGCGCCGCCCTCACCACGCTCCGCGGCGAAGTCGGGTTCGTGGACAAGGCCGCGGGCGGGCTCAAGGGCACCCTCGGTGTTCTCGCCACAGTCGCCCTCACTGCATGGGCAGCGCAGACGATCGGGAACCTGGCCGACATGGCCCGCGAGGCCGCCGGCGTGAAGCAGACCGTGGATAGCCTCACGAAGTCCCTCGACGCCGTTGGAACGAAGAAGACGGTCGACGTTGCCGTCAACGCGATGGGCATCAACCAGCTCTCGCAGCTGACTGATGGCGGGTTCTTCTCCGACCTCACCAAGGGTGCCTCTGAATCCGCTGAGAAGCTGGCGGTCTGGAACACCAGCCTGTCCCTCGCCGGGGTCACCACCAACCTGGCGACGTCGAAGATGAAAGCGCTCGACCAGACCATGGCGAAGCTTGTCGGCGAGGGCAAGACGCAGGAAGCGGCCGATCTCTACGCTGAGTTGGCATCGCGAACCAATGGGTCCAGCGAGGCGCTCGGCCGGCTCGACGCGCTGCTGCCGGGATACCAAGACGCCATGAGCGGGGCGAACGACAGCACCGCTGATGCCGCGGACAAGACGGGTCTCGCAGCCACCGCGACCACGACCCTCGCAGAGGCGACGGACGCCGCGACGAAGGCACACGACGACTGGATCGAGGCGGTCGCCGGATCGGATGCGTCATTCATCAACCTGGTCGGTGGGTACGACGCTGTCATCGAGAAGAACAAGGCGGTTGCAGAGTCGACCGCCGACTCAACGGAGGACAGCTCCGACTCGTGGAGTGACTACTACGACGGGTTCGAAGTCAACCTGGGCGACTACCTCGCCCAGCTTCAGTCCCAGGTGGACGCCCAGTCCGACTGGGAATCGAACATGGTCAAGCTCTCCGGACGGGTCTCGCAGGGGGTCCTTGACGAACTCGCGAAGCTGGGCCCGGAAGGTGCCCCGCTCGTCGCGGACCTCGTCAACGCCTCCGACGTGGAACTCGCCACAGCCGAAACCCTCTTCGCTCAGCGCGCAGCCACGGCGACCGGGGCATTCGCGACCACCCTTTCCAACTCGTCGGTCGTCATCGCGGCGGCCGCAGCACAGCTTGGGCAAGGTGCCGCCGATGAGATCACGACCAAGCTCTCCTCGGGCACCGCGACGGTCGAACAGATCCTCACTGACTACGGGATCAAGATCGACGGATTCCAGCCCTCGATCAACGTCGAGACGGCGAGGGCTACCGCGAAGATCGCCGCCCTCTACGCATTGATCACCAAGCCGGGCAGGGTCGGTGGCCAAGGTCCGCTCCTGTCGCTCGGTGACGCGTTCAGCCAGGCGAATGGCGCGGTTGTTTCGTACCACGCCAACGGATCCGTGTCCGAGCATCACACCGCGCAGATCGAGCGCGCGGGCGCAATGCGCGTCTGGGCGGAACCGGAGACGGGCGGGGAGGCGTACATCCCCCTGGCTGGGTCGAAGCGGGGCCGGTCTACGGCGATCCTCGCAGACGTCGCTGATCAGTTCGGTTACCAGCTGGTCCCGGCAGGCGCGCAGTCGTTCGCTGCGGGCGGCACCTCGGGCGGGCGCAAATCTGCAGCCGCTGGCTCAGTTTGGACAGGAGACCTAAACGTCACCACGTCGCCGGGAGAAGACCCGCGCATCCTCGCCACGCAGATCGCTCGCATGTGGGCCAATCAGATGGCGGGCCACTAGTGGCCATGAGGGTTCGCATTGCCAGTCACGTCTTCACCGAGGTGGGCGAGGGCCTGGCTGGCAGCGTGAGCGCCCTGCAGATCCTGCCCGCCCCGCGGGACACCCAACGGCTCAGATGGCCACCAGCGCCGCCCCAACAGCAGCCACCGTACTTTCGGCATCCACCCGGATGCCGGGCACCACGTCGACAACCGTCGGCACCCACCAAGGAGACACCATGACCGACCAGACCAAACCCACCATCACCCCCGAAGAAGCAGCGGCCGACCTCGCTCGACTCGAGCAGAAGGCAATCGACGGCGGCGACGTCACCGTTGCCGACCTGACCGCAGCTCGCGAGCGCATCACCCTCGCCAGACTGTTCCACAAGGGAATCGAGGGACGTGCTCAGGACAAGCGGATGCAGGAAGCAGATCAGCTCCGCGCGAAGACCAAGACGGACGTGGCGAAGTGGTTCACCGACGGCGAGTACATCGACCCCCTCGTCGCCTACGACCAGGCGGTAGCGGCCCTTGAGCACCTCGTGAAGGTCATCGATCGCGATGGCGAGCTTCTCACTGAGGCGTACCGGGCCATGGACCGCGGTGGGATCTACATGAACGGAGGGGATGGCCAGAACCACCGTGACTTCGACGAGCGGAACCACGCCGCCCTCGGTTCCGGCACGGTCGGGGCTGTTGTGCTCGGTGGCGTCATGTACTCCCGCGAGCAGAGCGCTGGAGATTGGGTGCGCGCTGCAGCACTGACGGTCGCCAAGGCGCACGAGGGGCTCCCCATCCGCGGGCTCGGCCGCCTCGACAACATCGTCGAGGGCCAGCTCCCCGCAACCATTCGGAACCGGGCCGTCTGACCATGCAGGAGTCGCGGCGCGGCGCGATCGACGCACGGCTGGCCGACATGGAAGCGAAGGCCGCAGCCGACCAGGCTCACACGGCAGCGGCCGAAGCGGAAGCTGGAGCCCAGCGGGATACGGGCGCAGAGCTGACGGCCGCCATCGACGCGCTACGGGTCAAGTTCAGCCACGCGTAGTCTCACCCCATGAACTCCGCCGTATCCCAACCTGACCACGCTGCAGGGCGTGGGGGATGCGGCGGACGCGGGTGCCGTCTCCTGGGCGGCACCCGCACCACCCCCACTTACCTCAACCCACACCTGACGGAGGATCGACACATGATCGACGACATCATCAAGCGTTCGAAGCGCGAGACCGCGAAGGCCAAACTGGCGGCAACGAGTGAACTCTACAAATGGCGCACCGAGGAGCTCGCCAAGATCGAGGCACTCGGACTCGACGGCGGAGCACTCGCTGCTGCGAAACGTGGGCTCAACCTAGAGATGGTCAAGCGCCACAAGGCTGGGGAGAGTCGCGCGAAGTCGCAGAATACAGTGGTCAAGCTCATCGAGCGTGAGATCCGTGAAGACATGGAGCGAGAACGTGCAGCGCGCCCGGACTAGCTGGCCAGCGCGGGATGACGCCGTGGCATGGGCGACGCTCGCAAACCGGGCGATGCAGTTGGAGATGCTCAAGGTCGACCAAGTCGAGAATGATGCTTGGATGTTGACGATGCGCGCGCTGGTCGCTGAGCATCTGGACTATGACACGTTCACCGCTCGGCGCATGGCTGCCCTCTCAGACCGCCTCAGGCGCCGCAAACTCGCCCAGACCAACCTCCGCTACAAGTACGGGCTCAAACAGCGCAGAGGCAGCCTCGTGCGCCTCGACGTGAAGCGTTACCTCGCGGGGCGGGTGGCGTAGGTCAGCCGTGGGTCGTCCTACGCTGGGGGTGACATTCAAAGGAGAACCATGGGAACGCTCAGCTACGGCGACATCAAGGTCGATCTCGACGACTTCAGCCTGTTCCATCTCGACGTGCTGCTAACCAGGCTGCGCGGAGCGACCTTCCAGCTGCATGTTGGTCTCGGCGCCGCTCGCGACGGAAACCTCCTGTCTCTCGCAGTCACCCCAGGTGTCGCCCTTGCACTCGAGTACGCGAACACGCCGGAGCTCACGCTCGACATGGAGGCGATCAACTATGCAGTGTTCCAAGTCCAGAGCGGCGGCTTCGTATCTGTCCCGTTCCCGTCCAAGAGCGATAGCAGCAAAGCCCCTACTGGCTAGAGGGATTGCCCCAGCTTGAGGGCGCGCGTTGACGTACAGGTGTACACGGCTGCGCACGTTTGCTCCCGAATGTTCGACAGGGGCACGATCTGCCGTTCGCCGTCGTGCCCTTGACGTACACGCGCACACGCCACGCGCGTGCGCGTAGGCGTGACCAGTGCGCACCAAAGTCAGCGGTATTGCCCTTTGTGGTGCCGGTTCACGTTGTAGATCGCGTACGAAAGTCGCTTCTCTTGGCGGGTCATGCTGCCATCTGGTCGCTGGGTCAGGGGGAGTGCGAGGTATGCCCGGAGTAGTTCGTCTTCGCGGTCGACTCGCACGGCCCACTGGTCGATCTGTCGTGCCTGTGTGGCTACGGCTGCGGCGCCGAGGTTCTCGAAGTACACACCGTATTCACGCGCGATTTTGGACACGACGCCTGTTGAGATCCCGAACTCGCGGGCTAGCTCGTTCCGGCCGGCGCCCATGCTGATCCGGCCAGCGATGCGGCGGCGGGTCTCGGTGGGGATGGGTGTTGGTTTCGGCATGGGCGCTCCAACAGGATTCGGGTCAAGCGGAGGGACAGTCCGGCTAGACAAGGGGGTATGCGAACTTCGCATGTCCCCCAAGCTTGGTCGTGCTGCGCGTGCTTGGCAATAGGTGGCAGATTTACACGTTGAGCCCTGATCTGGATCATTTCGTTGGGGTCAACGAAATGGTCAGGGACGTCTTCGCGACCTCGCGGAATCATCCGTCGACCATCTTCCCGGGGTGCGAAAATGGCCGACCCGCTGCGTGATGGCCCAAGGGTCTCAATTTGGGTGACCCCCTTCGGTATGGGGGATCATTTTCGTGGGGTCACGAAAATGGTCGGGCTTGGGGCGAGGGGGCATGCGAAGTTCGCAGGCCCTTGCGCATGGGGATGATTTAGGCGCGCCCCTGAAATGTCCGGAGCCGGCAGCGTCACAGCTCGAGGGCGTCCAGCCGATCGGCCAGGGACCGCAGCCACGCCGGGAAGGCTTCGTAGTCGTCGGCCGCCTTGCGATACTCCGCCGCGGACATCAAGTCGCCGTCGGCGCCGGCGTGGATGTCGCCGACCGGTGGTCTCCCATCCGAGTACACCGAGAGTGCAGCTTCCACGGTGCCGCCGTCGAAATCTGCGGCGACGTAGACCTCGTGACGCCACTCGGCGCGGGTCTGGAGGGGGTCGTGGTACCGACGCGTGCAGCCCTCGAACTCGCAGGGGGTGTCCCAGGTGCGGTCAGATCTCTCGGCAGGTGCATCGTCTGTGGGGGCGCCGGTGTCGGTCATGGCTTCCTTCGGTCAGGGCGGCACGCCGGGCAGTGGCAGCCTCCGGATTTGTGATCAAGCCTGAGCTGTGCGCGTCTTGAATGCAAGGCTCTGGCGACCCCCTACGCTGGCCGCTATGAGACAGACGGCGGCGCCCGGAGCGGTAGTCGACAATGCACCCCCAGTGCGCACCCGTGAGGAGTGCATCAAGGCGGCCGCGGTCTCCTTGGCGAACTGCTACCGGATCCTTTACACCTATCCCATCGAGGAAGCAGCACGGCGCGCAGTGCGCCCAGGCGGCCCGACATACGAGCAGTTGCTCGTGCGGATCGCCGTCAAGCGGGAGAAGTACCTAGTGACCTCACCAGCATGACCGAGCAGCTGGATCCTCAGCCCTCGACGATCGAGGCACTCATTCGCCAGGTCGTGCGCGAAGAAGTGCGGGCGCAGCGGGACGCTGACGCGGCAAGGGCCCGGCCAGAGGTCGCCATCGTTGACCCGTTGCGCCTGTACTCAGTGACGGCCGCCTCCGGGATCCTCGCGATGTCCAAGGTGTGGGTCTACAAGCAGATCCGAGAGGGCCATCTCCCTGTCGTGGAATTTGGACACACGCGGCCGCACCAACGGATCCGTGCAGTCGACCTGCAGCGGTTCATCGAGGATCGGGTATTCCTGTGCTCGGACTGACTGGACTCGACGGGTGCGCGTCGCTTGCCACGCCAGCCGTTGCCGCCAACGTCACAGCCGTGGTGCAGGATGGAGTCATGCTGCATGCGTTCATCGATGAGACAGGCGACCGCGGGATCACGCCGAGAGCATCAGACCATTTCATTCTGACCGCCGGTGTCGTTCGTGATACGAATCGTCACCTTGTAAATCCATTCCTTGAGTCGATCAGAACCGGCCTTCGAAAACCCTCAGGCTTCTATCTGACCTGGAAGAACATCCGATCTCATCAGGATCGCGTTCACATCGCTCAAGAACTCGGCAAGCAGACGTGGCTGAAGAAGGTCTCCGTCATTGCATGCAAGCGGCATCTGCCGGCCACGCAGATCAACCAGAGCCAGATCTATCTCTATCAACTCCGCTTCATGTTGGAGCGTCTTTCCTGGTTAGCGAGAACGAACAATGAGGTGCTGCATTTCACCATCGCGCAAATTCCGAGAGTGAGTCAGTCAGATCTTCGCGAGTACGAGCACGTACTTGCCCGGCAGTCTGGCTGTCAGATCCATTGGGCATCGCTGGATCGGAAGGGGGGGTCAATCGATCAGCCACAAAGGCTCGAAGAACTGCAGCTCGCGGACCTACTCGCATCAGCCACTGGAGCAGCATTCAATGCTGACCGATGGGGGAACACGGAACAGCGCTATGTGCAGTGTCTGGCGCCGCGCCTTTACCGGCATGGCAGCAGCCCGTTGACGTCCTATGGGATGAAGATGCATCCGTGGACGGACGCAACAAAGGCCGCGTATCCATGGATCGCGACCTTGTAGCGCGTGTCGACCGGCAATTACCGCTCAGCGGGTGCAACTTGACAGCTGCTGACGGTCACCCACGCAGATTCAGGTTAACACAGGCATCGGTCCTTCTCTAGGAGGCTACGAGATAGAAAAACAATATGCGCCTCACGGCGTACCCCTTCAACGGCCGTGTGATGGTGCCTGGGCGACCATTCAGCGAGTATCCGCGATGATGCCGCCCCACCGAAACCCCACAACTCCCCACAATTCAAACGTGATCCAAGAATCCAAGCGGCCTCTAAACCCTTGATATTCCGCGGTTGTGCTGAGTCTCCCGCGTGAATCCGGGGCTGTTTAGCGGGTTCGAATCCCTCACTTGCCACTCACTCTTTGCGTGTCCCGTAGCGTTGGAGCATGACTGCTCCCGCTTCGACCGAACTACTCCGCCTCGCCCGGGAGATCGCCCTCGAAGCGGGCGAGCTCGCCCTGACCCGGCGGGCCGAGGGCGTTCACGTCGCGGCGTCCAAATCCTCGCCCGAGGACGTGGTCACGGATGCCGACCGCGAGACCGAGGCGCTCATCCGCCGCCGCCTGGCCGACGCCCGTCCGCATGACGGTTTCTTCGGCGAGGAATCCGACGCCACCGGCGGCAGCTCCGGGCTGACCTGGGTAGTCGACCCGATCGACGGCACCGTCAACTACCTCTACGGGATCCCGGCCTGGGGCGTCAGCATCGCCGTCGTCGAGGGTGAGCCCGACCCGGCGACCTGGACGACCCTGGCCGGCGCGGTGCGGAACCCCGCAGCCGACGAGCTCTTCACCGCCGCGGCCGGGCAGGGCTCATTCCTCGGCAAGCGCAGACTCCAGGTTCCCTCCGGCGTGCCCCTGTCCCTCGCCCTGCTCGGCACCGGTTTCTCCTATCAGGCCGCGCGCCGGGAGCGGCAGGCCGACGTCGTGCGCGGCCTGGTCGGCCAGGTTCGGGACATCCGCCGGATCGGTTCTGCCGCCCTCGACCTGTGTTCGGTGGCGGCCGGCCGGTTGAACCTCTACTACGAGCGCGGCCTGAACCCGTGGGACCTGGCGGCAGGAGCGCTGATCGCGCGCGAGGCCGGGGCCCGGGTCGGCGCGTTCGGCGACGACCGGGAAGGGAACGATCTGCTGATTGCGGGCGCGCCCGACCTCTACGAGGTGTTCGCGCCGATACTTTCCGATCTTTTCGACCGTCACATGGATGAGGGCGGTCGGTAGGGCCGCCACGCCGAGCGCATCCGCGGAATCCCGGGCGAGTCGCCGGCCGGCCCGCGCTGTCGGGAGGCTCCGTCGGGAGGCCCGGGCACCCCCGTTTTCGGGTGTCATTCGGCCCCGCCGAATGGGAAATCGGGGCTTCCCGGGTTACCCTGTACTGATTCGTTACTTTGGCACTGGCCAAGACGACCGTTCTGGCTCCCTGTCCAACGCACCGAAAGAACCTCTCCTTTGCCCTCTCACTCCCCTTCATCGGCTGCCTCTGTGCCCGATGCGAGTGACCCGGCAGGACAGCCTTCCCAAGGAGCATCCCTGACCCGTCGCGAGCTGCGTGAGCGCGAGCGTGCTGCACGCGCACCCGTGGAGGTCGCCGACGCGCGCCACACGAGCCGCCACGACTCGGGCGTTGTCGCACCGCCGAAGGCGGCTGAGCCGGTCGCCGCGGCACCCGTCGAGCCCGCACCCGCACCCGTCGAGCCGACCGCGATCCAGCCAGAGCCGCTCGAACCCGCGCCGCTCGAACCCGCGCCGGTGTTCATGCCGCTCGCCGAAGCCCTCGCCGACGCGGACCTGCGTCTGCCCGAGCTCGACACGGTCACGATCGCCGACACGGACCGGCTCATCGCCGCCCCCGCGGCAGCCGAGGCTCCGGTCTCCGACCTGGAGCAGCTCCAGACGGACGTCTCGCCGGTCACGACCTCGACCCCGATCCAATTCCCCACCCGGGCCCAGGCCCGCGCCAGGCAGGCCGCCTCGCGCTCCGGCCAGCCCGCCCCGCGGTCGGCCGCTTCACGTCCCGAGGCGCCGCCGCCCGCAGCGTCGCTCCCCGAGGCATCCGCGCCCGTTGTGGGCATCACGGAGGCCCCTCGACTCCGGGCTTCCGTAACGCCACCCGCTGCCCCCCGGTCACCCCGGACGGCCACCCCGGCCAGCGGACTCGCCCGGCGGCTCGCGACGACCGGCGTCACGTTCGTGGCGATGGCGTTCGTCGCCCTGATGGCCGTCTCCACCTCCCTGCCGGCCGAGGCGCTGCTCTCCTCCGCCGATGTGCAGGCCGCGGCCCACGCCGCCCTGCGCACGACCAAAACCGAACCGGCCCAGACGCTCACGATGAGCGGCGGCACCGACGTCATCTCCGTGCAGCGCGACGGCTACGAGTCGAAGACCATCGCCGAGGTCGCCGCGGCCAGCGGCATCCGGATGGAAGCCACGTTCACCAACAACCCGAACGGCACGATCCAGTGGCCGTTCGCCGTCGGCGTGCACATCGGCGACCGCTTCGGTTTCCGCGACTGCGCCGGCTGCTCGTCCAATCATGGCGGCCAGGACTTCAATCCGGGTCTGGGTGCCCCCATCCAGTCGATCGCCGACGGAGTTGTCAGCTTCAGCGAAGACGGTGAGGGCAGCCTGGGCACGCACATGATCATCGACCACATGATCGACGGCAAGCTCGTCTCCAGCGTCTATGCGCACATGATCAAGGGTTCGATGCTGTTCAAGACCGGCGACGTCGTCAAGGTCGGACAGGTCATCGGCAAGGTCGGGAACACGGGCATGTCGACCGGGCCGCACCTGCACCTCGATATTCGGCTCGGTGGCAAGGACGGCACCAAGGTAGACCCGCTCGCCTGGCTGTACGCCAACACGAACTAGCGGCACCGGCCTCCGCGGCTCAATCCGCCGCGGCTCAGGCGCGGTCGCGTTCGGGCAGCTCGTCGTCCTCGCGGGAACGGCTGATGGCGCTGAGGAACCCCTCAGGCAGCGCGTACTGCGATAGCCCGGCGATGCTGAGGATGTCGGTCTCCGCCTGGTCGTCGGGCTCGAGGGCGACGACCTGGTCGTGCAGGCGTTCCATCTTCACGTCGAGGCGGTTGGCGACATCCGCCGCCTGTTTCAGGTCGTGCACGAGGTCGACCGGCACCTCGCCCTGGTACTTGTAGAAGATCTTGTGTTCGAGGCTGGCCCAGAAGTCCATCGCGACGGTGCGGATCTGAATCTCGACCGTGACCGGTTCGACCCGGTCCGACATGAAGACCGGGATCGCGGCGATGAGGTGCAGGCTCTTGTAGCCGTTGGGCTTCGGCGCCGCGATGTAGTCCTTGACCTCGAGCACGGTGATGTCCTGCTGGCTCGTGAGCATGTCCAGGATGCGGTACGTGTCGGAGATGAAGCTGCAGGTGATCCGGATGCCGGCGATGTCCTGGATCTGGGCGCGGATGTCATCGAGCACGAGCGGGCAGCCTTTGCGGACGGCCTTCTTCAGGATGCCCTCCGGCGACTTGAGCCGGAAGTTCACGTGCTCGATCGGGCTGTAGTCGTGGATCGAGCTGAACTCTTCCTTGAGGATGTTGATCTTGGTCATCATCTCGTCGGTCGCGAACTTGTACGACATCATGAATCGGGTGAGCTCGGTCTTCAGCTCCCGGCGCTGGGCGACGCTCCCGGCGGTGTCGAACCCCTTGTCGATGCCTCTGACGGCCACGTTGACTCCTCCTGGGCGCTCAACTTACCGGCGCCGCAGGTCGATTCTCCCACTCGGGGTTGCGGGTGGGCTGGCAGGGCGCGAATGCAGGATGCCGGGGCTGCGCGGGGCGCCTGGGGCCTCGTTCCTCGCGAGTATCCTGCAAACCGGCCCGCAGGGATGGAGAGTGCACAGATTCCGCGGCCGGAGGGCCCGGCGTGCCGGCACGCGGCATCCTGAGGCGATGGCGATGGCGATGACGGATGCTGCGGCAGCGATCACTCTGCGACGGCGGCAGCCAGTCCGGCCTGGAGACCCTCGTGCGCTTGTTCCTGATCAGGCAGCGCATCCGGGTTCGCAGCCAGGTCAGGGTGGCGGGCGTCGGCCACGTCGACCTGGTCGTCGGCGATCGTCTCGTGCTCGAACTCGACGGCGAGGAGTTTCACACCGGGCTCGCCTTCGAGGAGGACCGTCGCCGGGACTTCGCGCTCGTCCAGCAGGGCTATCTGGTGCTGAGAATCACCTACCGAATGATCATGCAGGACTGGCAGCGGGTGGCGGACGGCATCCTGGCACTCGTGCGCCGCGATGAGCACCGCTGGCGCGCCAGCAGGGTCCGGCCGACCCCCGGCAGGTGAATGCAGGATGCCGCGGCCGGGCAAGGCCGGGCGGGGCCCCGCCCGGCGTGGCATCCTGCATTCGCGAGCAGACGTCGGCGCCAGCGCGTTGCCCCGTTGCCGCGGTTGCCCCGTTGCCGCGGTTGCCGCGGCGCGCGGTGGAGCCTAGGCGCGCAGCCAGGCCGTGGTGTCGCCGGGCAGGGTGCGTCCGGCGATCGGCTCACTGGCCAGCAGCAGTTCCCCGGCCGGCAGCTCGATCGGCTCGGTGCCCGTGTTCGCGACCACCACCACTCCGCCGTTCCGGAAGTGCACGACCTCGTCGCCGAACCCGCCCCGCCACTCCACCGAGCCCAGCCCGAGGGCGTGCTCCCGGCGCAGGCGCAGTGCGAGCTTGTACAGTTCGAGGGTCGACCCGGCGACGCCGTCCTGGGCGTCGCGGGCGAGGGTGCCCCAGCCAGCGGGCTGCGGCAGCCAGCTGGCCGAGGTCGGGCCGAAACCATAGGAGGGCGCTGAACCCTCCCAGGGCAGGGGCACCCGGCATCCGTCGCGGCCGTACCGTTCGCCGTTGGTGCGGAACCAGGTCGGGTCCTCGCGGGAGGCGTCCGGCAGGTCGATGACCTCGGGCAGCCCGAGTTCCTCGCCCTGGTAGAGGTAGCTGGAGCCCGGCAGGGCGAGCATCAGCGCGGTCGCCGCGCGGGCGCGCTGCAGGCCCACCACGGGGTCGGGCAGGCCCGCCGTCTTCGGGCCGATGCCGTGGCCCTGCAGGTTCTCCGCGGTGAGGGCCAGCCGGGAGGCGTGGCGCACGACGTCATGGTTGGACAGCACCCAGGTGCTCGGGGCGCCGACGGCGCTGAACGCCTCGAGGGAGTCGTCGACGACCCGGCGCAGGGCCGGGCCGCTCCACGGCGTCTCGAGGTAGGCGAAGTTGAAGGCCTGGTGCATTTCGTCGGGGCGCACCCATTCGGCGACGCGGCGCAGCGGGTCAACCCACGCCTCGGCGGCGAGGATGCGCTGCCCGGGGTACTCGTCGAGCACGAGGCGCCAGTCCCGGTAGATCTCGTGCACACCGCCCTGCGCCCAGTACGGCGCCGTCTCGGCCCACTCGGCGATGATGCCCGGCTCGAGCACCGAGGCGCCGCCCATGCTGCCGCCCTCGACGGGAGCGGTGTAGTCGGGCAGCCCGGCCGCCTTGATCATGCCGTGCGCGACGTCCACCCGGAAGCCGTCTGCACCGCGGTCGAGCCAGAACCGGAGCACGCCGCGGAACTGCGCCCGCACCCACTCGTTGTCCCAGTCGAAGTCGGGCTGGGTGGTGTCGAAGAGGTGCAGGTACCACTGGTCGAGCGTGCCGTCGGGGTTTGTGACGCGGGTCCAGGCGTTGCCGCCGAAGACGGATTCCCAGTTGTTCGGCGGAAGCTCGCCGGTCTCGCCCTTGCCCTCGCGGAAGATGTAGTGCGCCCGCTCGGCGCTGCCCTCCGGGGCGGCGAGTGCGGCCTGGAACCACGGGTGATCGCTCGAGGAGTGGTTGGGCACCAGGTCGACGATCACCCGGATGGCCAGCTCGTGGGCGGTGCGCACCAGGGTGTCGAAGTCGGCGAGGGAACCGAAGATCGGGTCGACATCGCAGTAGTCGGCCACGTCGTAGCCGGCGTCGTGCTGGGGAGACGTGTAGAACGGGGACAGCCAGATGGCGTCGATCCCGAGGTCGCGGAGGGCCGGGAGACGCCCGGTGATGCCGGCGAGATCACCCATCCCGTCACCGTTGGCGTCCGCAAAGGAACGGGGATAGATCTGGTAAATAACTGCGGTTCGCCACCACTCAGTGCCTGTCATGAAAGAAAACCTTACGGCATTCTCCACAACATGGAAGCGCTTGCATGGCATTCCCGTTAAACGAACCGAAAAAAAAAATTCGTCGGCTCAAGCTCTTGAGTTGTCAATCGATCTGCGAGAAGCTATACATGTAAACGCTTGCACAATTGTCAATGTCCTTACGAAAGGCACACACCAATGATGGTGAATAAGAAAGGCCTGCTGGCTGCCGGCGCAGTCGCGGTCGCCGCTTCCCTCGCCCTGGCCGGATGCTCCGGCGCCTCGTCCTCCAAGAGCGGCAGCTCCGATGCGGCCTCCAGCACGCTCACGGTCTGGGTCGACGCCGACCGCGCGGCCGTGCTGAAGGACGCGGCAGCGGCCTTCACCAAGGAATCCGGCGTCACGGTCAAGCTCGTCCAGAAGGACTTCGGGAAGATCCAGGAGCAGTTCATCGCCCAGGTTCCCACCGGAAAGGGCCCCGACGTGACCATCGCCGCCCACGACTGGCTCGGCAACTTCGTCGGCAACGGCGTCGTGCAGCCGGTTGAGCTCGGCGACACGGCCAAGGACTTCCAGAAGGTCGCCGTCACCGCCATGAGCGTCGAGGGCAAGACCTACGGTGTGCCGTACTCGATCGAGAACATCGCCCTCCTGCGCAACACGGCCCTCGCGCCCACCGCGCCGGCCACCTACGACGACATGATCGCGGCCGGCACAGCAGCCGGAACCGAATTCCCGTACCTCGTGCAGGTCGGCCCCGAGTCCGACCCGTACCACCTGTACCCGTTCCAGACCTCGTTCGGCGCCCCCGTCTTCGGCACCAACGCCGACGGCAGCTACAACGCCGGCGACCTGTCCATCGGCAACGCCGGTGGTGAGGCCTACGCAGCCTGGCTCGCCAAGGAAGGCGCCGCCGGACACCTCAGCGTGAACGTCACCGGCGACATCGCCAAGGAGAAGTTCAACGCCGGCGCCTCGCCGTTCCTGATCACCGGCCCGTGGAACGTGCCGGACGCCCAGAAGGCCGGAATCAACGTGGCCGTCGACCCGATCCCGTCCGCCGGTGGTGAAACCGCGCAGCCGTTCGTCGGCGTGCAGGGCTTCGTCGTCTCCGCCAAGTCCAAGAACGCCATCGCAGCCAACGAGTTCCTGGTGAACTACATCGGCAGCGAAAAGGTCCAGACCGAGCTGTACAAGGTCGGCGGCCGTGCACCGGCACTGACCTCGGCCTTCGAGGCAGCCAGCGCCGACCCGATCACCGCCGGCTTCGGCGCGGTCGCGGCCAAGGCCGTCCCGATGCCCAGCATCCCGCAGATGGGCAAGGTCTGGCAGTTCTGGGGCGTCACCGAGGCCGCGATCATCAGCGGCCAGGGTGACCCCACGGCGCTGTGGCAGAAGATGACGGCCGACATCCAGACCGCCATCAAGTAGGCGCACCACCCCGTTACCCGGCTGCCCCCGGCCTCTGACTCGAGGCCGGGGGCAGCCGGGCGACAACCGGCCCCGCCGCGTCACGCGGCCCGGCCCACGTAGTCCCCTGTCCGGCACCGGCAGGCGAACAGATCCACAATGCAGAGCGGCAGAGAGCGGACGAAGATGACCCACCCAGGCACCGAGCGCGACGAGGCGCAGGTCAGAGAGTCGAAGCGCTCACGACAGGCCGCCCGCATCGCCGAAGCGGCATCCGCCGGGGTGAAGACGCTCCTGGTCAAGATCGTTCTGCTCGGCATCGTCGACGCGATCAGCGTGTACGCCCTCTTCGTGCTCCTCCTCCGAGCCGACTGGGTCGTCTTCGGCGCGGTGCTCCTGGTCACCCTCATCGTCAACTGGATCTACTTCAGCAAGCAGAAACTGCCGGCCAAGTACCTCACCCCCGGGCTGATCTTCCTGCTCATCTTCCAGATCTTCGTGGTCGGCTACTCCGGCTACATCGCGTTCACCAACTACGGAACCGGCCACAACAGCACCAAGCAGGACGCGATCAACGCCCTGATCGTCTCCTCCCAGCAGCGCGTGCCCGACTCGGCCACCTACAAGCTCACCGTCGTCGAACAACTCGGCAACTACAGTTTCCTGGTCACCGAACCCGACGGAACCGTCAGCCTCGGCGGAACGGATGCCCCGCTCCGCCCGGTCACCGACGCCACCCTCGACGACACCGGCAAGGCGGTCGCGCTCCCCGGTTACACCAGCCTCAAGTTCAACGACATCGTCGGCAACCAGGAGAAGATCGCGGCGCTGTCCGTGCCGCTCTCGGACGACCCGAACGACGGGACCCTCCGCACCCCGGACGGGTCCAAGGCCTACCTCTACCTGTCCGACCTCGTCTACGACGAGGCCGCCGGCACGATGACCGACACCAAGACGAACACGGTCTACACCGACAACGGCAAGACCGGCTCGTTCGTCGCCGCCGACGGCACCGAACTGCTGCCCGGCTGGAAGGTCGAGGTCGGCCTCGCCAACTTCGCCAAGGCGTTCGGCTCCGAGTCGATCCGCGGCCCGCTGATCAGCGTGACCCTGTGGACCTTCGCGTTCGCCTTCCTCTCCGTGCTGACCACCTTCGGCCTGGGCCTGTTCCTCGCGATCGTGTTCAACGACCTGCGGATGCGCGGCCGGAACGTCTACCGGGTGGTCCTGATCCTGCCGTACGCGTTCCCCGCCTTCCTCTCCGCGCTGGTCTGGGCCGGGATGCTGAACCCGCAGTTCGGCTTCGTCAACCAGGTGCTGTTCGGCGGCGCCGACATCCCGTGGCTGACGAACGAATGGCTGGCCAAGTTCAGCATCATCTTCGTCAACCTGTGGCTCGGCTTCCCGTACATGTTCCTGGTCTGCACCGGGGCGCTCCAGTCGATCCCGGACGAGATCCAGGAGGCTGCCACGGTCGACGGCGCCAGGCCGTTCCAGGTGTTCCGGCTGATCAAGCTGCCCCTGCTGCTGGTCTCCGTCGCCCCGCTGCTGATCTCGTCGTTCGCGTTCAACTTCAACAACTTCAACCTGATCTACATGCTGACCAACGGCGGCCCCCGCGACGTCACGGCCGGGGTGAACGTCGGCTCCACCGACATCCTGATCTCGATGGTCTACAAGGTCGCGTTCGTCGGCGCCAACCGCGACTACGGCCTCGCCAGCGCGTTCTCGATCATCATCTTCCTGCTGGTGGCCCTCGTGTCAGTCATCAGCTTCAAACAGACCAAGGCGCTAGAGGAGTTGAACTGAGATGCGGATTGCAGCCCCCGAAACCAGCGACCTGTACATCCCGACGAAACGACCGTTCAACTTCGGCCGGTGGTTCTCCCGCACCGGCTGGCGCCACCTGGTCGGCGCCATCATGGTCGTCTTCTCCGCGTTCCCGCTGCTCTACGTCCTCTCCGCGTCGCTGCACCCCGGTGGCACCCTGATCACGGCGAACGGCCTCTTCAGCCAGGTCGACCTGGGCAGCTACCAGACCCTGTTCAACCTGCCCCAGCAGCCCTACGCGGCCTGGTACGGCAACACCCTCCTGATCGGCGGCATCACCTCGCTCTGCACCGTGTTCCTCGGCGCTCTCGCGGCCTACTCGTTCTCCCGGATGCGCTTCGTCGGCCGCCGCCCCGGCCTGCTGATGCTCGTGCTGGTGCAGATGTTCCCGCAGCTGCTCGCCGTGGTGGCCATCTTCCTGCTGCTCAACGGCATCTCCGACATCTTCCCGGCGATCGGGCTCGACTCGCAGGTCGGCCTGATCATGGTCTACCTCGGCGGCGCCCTCGGCGTGAACACCTACCTGATGTACGGCTTCTTCAACACGGTGCCGGCCTCGATCGACGAGGCCGCCAAGATCGACGGGGCCGGCCACGCCCGGATCTTCTTCACGATCATCCTGCGCCTGGTCGCGCCGATCCTCGCCGTGGTCGGACTGCTCTCGTTCGTGGGCACCACCAACGAGTTCGTGATCGCCAGCATCGTGCTGATCACCCCCGAGAAGCAGACCCTCGCCGTGGGGCTGTACCAGTTCGTGTCGCAGGAATTCTCCAGCAACTACTCGGTCTTCGCGGCCGGCGCCGTGCTCGCGGCGCTGCCGGTGATGGCCCTGTTCCTGTGGCTGCAGAAGTACATCGTCGGCGGCCTGACCGCCGGCTCCGTGAAGTAGCGGTCCGTGCCCGATCCGCGGTTCCGTTCCGTCCTGACGCCCCACCACGACGGCTCGCCGCTTCACGTCTCCACCCCGAACCCCGAACTGGGCGAGAGCGTCACTGTGCGGGTGCGCATCCCCGAGTCGTTCGGGACCGTGGCGAGCGTCTATGCCCGGTCCAACCCCGACAAGGAGCCCCGATTCGACGCGGCCCGGCTCCTCGGCGCGGCGGACGGCTGGCAGTGGTGGGAGGCCGTCATCGTGGTGGAGAACCCGGTGCACGGCTACCGGTTCCTGATCGACCTGGCCGACGGGACTCACTGGTGGCTGAACGCCACCGGCCTCTCCGACATCGAAACCCTCGACACCGAGGACTTCAAGCTGCTCGCCTACCCGGCGGCACCCGACTGGGCCGCCTCCAGCGTGATCTACCAGATCTTCCCCGACCGGTTCGGGCGCTCCCCGGCCGCCGACGCCCGGGAAACCCCCGAGTGGGGCATCCCCGCGGCCTGGGACGACCCGGTTGACCAGGTCGGCCCGGGGCGCTCGCACCAGTTCTACGGCGGCGACCTCGACGGCATCGTCCTGCACCTCGACCACCTGCAGCGGCTCGGAGTCACCCTGATCTACCTCACGCCGGTCTTCCCGGCCGGGTCGAACCATCGCTACGACGCCTCCAGTTTCGGCGAGGTCGACGAGGCCCTCGGCGGCGACGCCGCCCTCGTGCGCCTGGTCGAGGCCGCCCACGACCGGGGCTTCAAGGTGATCGGCGACCTCACCTCCAACCACTCCGGCGACCGGCACGAGTGGTTCCGTGCCGCGCATTTGAGCCCGGATGCCGCGGAGAGCTCCTTCTACTACTGGCTCGACGCCGAGCACGGCAGCTACACCTCGTGGTTCGGGGTGCCGACCCTGCCCAAGTTCAACTGGGCATCCGCCGAGCTCCGCACCCGTTTCATCGAGGGGCCCGGGTCCGTCGTCGCGAAGTGGCTGCAGGCGCCGTTCCACCTGGACGGCTGGCGGATCGACGTGGCCAACATGACGGGCCGGCTTGCGGGCGAGGACCTGAACGCCGAGGTGCGGCAGACCATCCGTCGCACCATGATCGAGGCCAACCCCGACACGCTCCTGCTGGGGGAGTCGACCAACGACGCGTCGGCCGACTTCCAGGGTGACGGCTGGCACGGCGCCATGACCTACACGAACTTCACCCGGCCGCTCTGGAGCTGGCTGTCGCGGCCGGGCAGCCCGTCGTCGTCGTTCTTCGGCCTGCCCTACTCTTCGATCCCGCAGTACGACGGGCACCAGTTCGTCGCCACCCACCAACGGTTCGTCGCCGGCTTCCCGTGGCGCACCCGCCTGTCCACGATGAACGCCCTCGACACCCACGACACTCCCCGGTTCCGCACCCACGCGATCGACCGCGGGGTGCCGGTCGCCTTCGGGATGTCGGTGACGCTGCCCGGCATCCCGATGATCTTCGCCGGCGACGAATTCGGCCTGGTCGGCGTCGACGGGGAGCACTCCCGCACCCCGATCCCGTGGCCGAGCATTGGGGAGCCGCAGGTCGCGGACACGATCGAGCTCTACTCGGCGCTGATCCACCTGCGCACGGCACACCCCGCGCTCAGCGAGGGCGGGATGCGCTGGCTGCACGTCGGCGAGGACGTGCTCGTCTACCTGCGCGAAACCGCGGGGGAATCGGTGCTGCTGGTGGCCGCCCGTGCGGCCGGCGAGGCCGTGGTCCCCGGCTGGGCGGTGGCGGGAGCGGAGGCCGCCACGCGGCTCTTCGGCGACGCCGAACTGGGCGTGGATGCCGGCGGCATCCGCTTCACGGTTGTCGGCCCGTCGTTCACGGCGTGGGCGCTTCCGGGGGTTCGGCTGCCCATCGGCTGAGCGCGGTCAACGGGCAGGCAAAGTTGGTGATAATCTTTACCGGTTGCCGAAAAACAAAGGCTCAGCTTCTGCCCGTTGGAAGTTTTGCCCCCTTAGCTCATTGGTAGAGCACTTCCTTGGTAAGGAAGAGGTAGTGGGTCCGATTCCCACAGGGGGCTCAGGCTTGGAAGCTCTTGCAGCCGACAGGCCGTGGCGGGGTAGCTCAGTTGGTTAGAGCACACGGCTCATAATCGTGGTGTCGCGGGTTCAATTCCCGCTCCCGCTACACATAAAGGCCCTTTGACCAGGAATTCTATCGGTCACGGGGCCTTTCTTTTTGCCTGGATGCTGACCGACTCCGCTCGAGATTTTAGTTCCGAGCCCAGCCTCGTCGCGCGCCTTCTCGTGCACTGTTGCTCGCGCTACGCGGCGACGGTGAGGACCTCTGGTATCGATGGGGTGGCCACATTCAAGTCGATGCAACCGAGGCCATCATCTCGTACATTAATCATGCCAAGGTCAGGACGTTGGGTGCCCTAGTGCGCGCATTGCCAGCCAGGCTGCGGCCCGGTCATCCGGGTTTTCCATTGAGAGGCCCGTGCGTTTCTCGATCTGAGCGATTCGATTTGTGAGCGTGTGCCTGTGTATGCCTAATCTCCGGGCCGTGATTCCTAAGGCACCGTGCTCAGCCAGATACGTGCGCAGGGTTTCCATGAGCTCGCCCGGGGTCCCGTCTGGGTTCCGCAGGCCGTCTACGATCCGAACAATGCGGGCGATGGCCTGCGAATCTAGCGCACCTATCAGGTATTGAACGGTGGGGAGGGTCTCGTACCGAACCGTGGAACAGTTGCTCGCGACCGCAATGTCATGTGCCTCTCGGGCCTCTCCGACCGTGATGTTGAGCGCATCCAATGCGGCACTCGAACCGATCCCGCACCGCAGCGGCGTTTGGGCCTCCGCGACGAAGTTGTCGACCCGTCTGGCGAGTTCCGTGACGAGATCGTCACGAATGAGGCCGACGGTGCGATCTCTTTCCGGGCTCACCGCATGCACGGTCCCCATCTCGTCAAGCCACCTGAGAATGAGGCGCTCCACGTCAACGGACTTGGTTCGTGACGACAAGATGAACCCCGTCATCGAGGCATCGCGCACGCCCCAGCGGCGGAGTAGTTGAGCCGGCGAGTTCGCGGGGACGGCTAGGAGGCTCGCCATCATCACCTCTCGTCCCAAGCGTTCCGTCTCCGTGTGATCGTGTGTGCGCAGGAGTATATCGATCAGCGCAGCCGACTGGGCGGCGAGATCGCGGGTGCGGCTGGTAGTTCCGCTGCGCGATGCGACGACGAGGAACGCACGAAGCTCTTCTCCTTCTCCAATCGGATGCACCTGCAGCCCTGGATGACTTACTCGGACCGGGCGTTGAAAGGCGACGGCGACCGCATCGTCGAGGTGCAATGCGCCAGCGCCCGCACTTGTGATTGCCTGGCCCGCTTTGTCCAGGAGGACGACCCAGCCGTTGAGACGCTGGGCGAGCTCGACGACGACAGCATTGGCGCCGCCTCTCCGGGCGACCTGGGTCAAGACTTTGGTCCCGGTCGTCACTAGGCGAGCCTCGGCCGCACGATCGGTGGCCAATGACAGAGCGATCTCGAGCCGTACGCGATCGAGATCCGTGCTCTCGCAGAACAATACTGTTAGCCCCATGGCTTCGATGATTCTCACCAGCGCGTTCCGGGGAATCCGCGGCGTCGGCGTGATCAATACCGAGCCCTGCAGAAAATCGATCCTGTCACTTTCGTCGCCCATGAGGGCTGCGAACTGGACGTCCGTGGCGAGCACCAGGCTGACAAAATCCGTGCGAGCTACTACGGAGAACTGGTCTAGCAGGATGACGTCATCGACCTGAGAATTTGAGGCGGCGCCTCGGACCACGAGCGTCGCGTTTACGAGTCTTGCCACGGCTGCCACGTCGAGAGTCATAGCTAAGTGTACAAAATGGCACTCCGTGCTAATGGCATGGACATTATTCACAATGCGTGGGTGTCGTTGTCCTGCGTAGCATGAGCGAATCGACGCTACGCAGGACAAAGGAGCCCCATGAAAGCGGTCGTTTTTCGAGGCATTGACGAGCCGGTGGAGTTCACGGATGTCGAGCTTGCGGGCCCCCGAAGCGGTGAGGTCCGCGTGAAGATCGCGGCCGCCGGGGTGTGCCACTCAGACCTCCACATCAGGCGGGGTGAGTGGGCTGCAGCATCTCCGCTTGTCATGGGTCATGAGGGGTCAGGCGTGGTCATCGAGCTCGGCGACGGAGTGACATCCCTGTCAGTCGGAGACCACGTGGTGCTCTCATGGGTGCCCCCATGCGGCGAATGCCGCTACTGCCTGTCGGGCCACGAGGCACGCTGCCAAAAGGTCGCGACCGTCGTCGCCCCGAAGGGCGTGCTATTTGACGGCACCTCCCGACTTTCCAAAGGCGGCGAGACGCTCCATCACTACCTGGGGGTGTCATCCTTTGCCGAAGAAGTCGTCGTTCCGGCATCCGGCGCCATCAAGGTTCGCAAGGATGCGCCCCTCGACGTGATCGCACTCGTCGGTTGTGCCGTTGCCACAGGCGTCGGTGCCGTCCTCAATACGGCATCGGTCGAACCCGGTTCAACCGTCGCGGTCATCGGCTGCGGCGGAGTAGGGCTGAACATCATTCAGGGAGCACGGCTCGCCGGTGCAGAGCGAATCATTGCCATCGACATCAGGTCTGAGAAAACGGAACTCGCCGCTCAGTTCGGCTCGACTGACAGTATCGATGCATCCTCCGTCGACGCCGTCGCGGCTCTCTACGAGCTCTTGCCCGATGGGGTCGACTACGCCTTCGACGCCATTGGCCGCACCGCAACCACGGAACAGGCAATTCAAATGCTGGGGCTGGGGGGAGCCGCAGTGATCGTCGGATTGCCGCCGACGGGGGCTCGAGCGTCATTCGAGCCGCTCGTGCTTGCCGAAGCAGACCAGCGCATCCTTGGATCGAACTACGGCAGCGTTCGCCCGTCCATCGATATCCCTGCCCTGGTCGATCGATACATGGACGGACAGCTCAAGCTTGATCCTCTCGTCTCGGCCCGCCGCCCCCTCAGCGAGGCTCTCGAGGCTCTCGACGAACTTGAGACCGGCAGTGCACTCCGCACCTTGCTCATTCCCTAGTGCTGCGAGCTCGCGACGAGCTCGACCATGCCAACACCCTTGCACCCAACCCGTTCCCCAACTCAATGGAGAGTCCCATGTCAACTACTGCACGTAAGGAACCAGCATCCCGTGAGGGTGCCCTCGTCGATGCCGGTCTCCGCCGCGGCATCATGAGCGGCCCCGAACTCGCAGCCCAAGCCATCGCCAATATCGCACCCAGCGCTGTGATTGCCTTCACCGCCGCTGCAATCTATGTCGGAGCCGGCAACGGGACAGTGCTCTCCTTCGTTCTCGCGACCTTCGTCATCCTGGCGGTCGGCTACTGCGTGGCCGTCTTCGCCCGCCGCCACGCTTCGGCCGGATCCCTCTACACTTACGTCTCCAAGGGCCTCGGCCCTTTTGGTGCATACCTGGCCGGCGTGACGCTGCTGATCGGCTGCTGGGGAATCGCCGCCGGATCACTCGGAGGCTCCGTCGCCTACTTCAACCAGTTCCTCAACCTCATCGGCGTTCCCGTCGAGGGGGTCTTCACCCAGATTGTGCTCACGATCGTGCTCGGCGGTCTGGCCACACTCTTCACTATTCGCGGTATCCGGCTCTCGGCTCGCGTATCGCTAGTCCTTGAACTCGTCTCCGTCACCATCATTCTTGTCCTGCTAGTTCTGGCGTTGATTTGGGCTGGCCCCGCCGCGTGGGATCCCTCGCAGTTCACCTTCCAAGGCGTTCCCTTCCAGGGAGTCGCGGCTGGCATGGTGCTCGGAATCCTCGGCTTCGTTGGATTCTCCTCGGCCGACGCTCTGGGCCGCGAAGCCAAGAACCCCTACGTCGCGATTCCCCGCGTCATCATGTGGAGCGCTGTCGGAGTAGGCGTCCTGTACGTCTTCGCCGCGTACACCCAGGTGGTGGTGCTCGGCACCGGCCTCGCCACCAGCGCGAGTCCCCTCGAGGAAATCGCCACAACCATCGGCATGCCCGAGTGGTTCGCCCCAGTCCTGACTTTCGGAGTCGGCGCATCCTTCTTCGCCGTTGTGGTCTCCCCGCTCAATGTCGTCGGTCGAATCTTCTACGTCATGGGCAAAGAGGGCGTCGTTCCGGCTACTTTCGGCCGCACCCACGAACGCCACCTCACCCCGCACCGGGTGCTGCTTGTATTCGGACCCGCAGCTGTCCTGCTTGACGTGATCCTGCTTGCGTTCAACGTCAACGCGATGAATATCGTGGTGTGGGTCGACACGTATGGCACCTACGGGTACATGGTTGCCTATGCGCTCGTTGCCGTCGCGTGCGTCATCTACACTCGCCGCGAGAGGATGAACAACACGCTCGTCTGGATCTGCGCGGCGATCGCTGTGGTGGGCATGGTCTACGTCTTCATCGCGAACGTCTATCCAGTTCCCGCGTACCCTCTGAACGTGATCCCGTACATCTTCCTCGCCACGATGATCCTGGCGATCGCTTGGTACGTGCACCTGGCGAAGAACCGGCCCGAGGTCATCCTGAGCATCGGAAACACCGAAACCGACATCCTCGAAGGCGCCGGTTGAATAGTGCAGAGCAACAAAATGCCTTGATGCGCTGACTTCAGGGACTGTGAACGCGCAACACGGACGGGGTCTCGTGAACAATCGCCAGGCCAGTGGCCCGAAAACACGAGGGCCCGCGCGCCGCGACATCGTGCATAGCGGCCCGTCCGGCGGATAGGGATTGGCGAGGGCCCACTGCGGACGCGGTGGGCCTTCAACCAACCGGTTGCACCGACAACGCCACCTCAAGACGGCTCAAACGGCACGCTCTCCGAGGGCGGATGCTGGCGGATGGAGTGGCCGCTTGCAGGCCAGCATAGGGACGAGTGACCGCGCGGCTGTGAGGCCCTGACGAGTCCGGTCGTAGCTGCGAAAGGCCCCGGCGTCACCGCACCTGGGGAGGAGAGGCAGCAGCCGGGGCGAGGCCAACTCGATGACATGGAGGTGGCACGTCGAGACTGACGACGATGGGGCGCTCCATGTGGTTGTCACCGAGGACATCTCCAAAACGCATCGAGAACGCCGCGTGCCCGCTCTCGATGACAGGGTCACCGAGCGGCTGCTGATTCGCCAGAACGCCGCCCTGAGCCAAGCGGCGTACGTAATCGGGTCACCGGCGGATGCGACGTCCGTCTGGGATCGCCGCAACTGCACTTCTGCCGTTGCAGAGCTTTACATTGAGCTGGCTCAGGCGCTCGACATCACGCTGCTGATCACCATCCGGACGCACGTTTGGAGGGCGACACTGAATTCCCTGCTGCTCAATCAAGTACCGGAGGTGATCCGTGCGGCCTTCTTCGGGCACGATGCGGCAGTGAACCGGGCCTCGTACACCGACCTCACCGACACGTCCAGCATGGTTGCCGCAGCCCGCCGACTCCGCGCTGTATAGCCGTTAGAAACTCCGGTCTAAACTCCGTTCTAGCTCCGGGATTTTAGGGGATCATGCGGGCCACTCGGGGTCACCCTTTCCCCAAGAGAACGCTGGTTTACCAGCAGAAAACGCAGTCCTGAATTGGGAATGCGAGTTATATTGCTCATCATCGTGGTGTCGCGGGTTCAATTCCCGCTCACGCTACCGAAGCCCCGGACTTCCGCCGAAGTCCGGGGCTTTCTCTCTGCCCGACGTCTCGAGGCGGGCTGCTCCGAGCCCACGGTTCAACCACCGAGACCGGGCGCACCGCACCCGCTGCATCCGTTCGCCCCGCCTATCCGGCCGGGGGCGCGCCGGTGACCGCGCGCAGCTCGTCGAGCACCCGGCGTGCCGAGGCGCGGAGCAGCGTCTCGGGGCGGCTGAGCACGTCGATCTGCCGCCCGACGCTCAGGTCGTTGAGCGGCAGCAGCACCAGGCTGGACCCCGGCGCCGGGGCCATCGTGAAGCGCGGCAGCAGCGCGATCGCCGCCCCAGAGGCGACGACGGACGCCGCCACGAAGAATTCGTTGATCCGATGCTCGACCCGAAGGGGGTGCCCGGCGCTCGCCGCGACGACGTTCACCGCCTCCGCCAGCGGGAAGCCCGGGTGCCCGGCGATCCAGGGCTCGTCGGCGATGTCGGCGACCGACACCGACGACCGCCCGGCCAGCGGATGCCCGACCGCCAGCGCGACATCGAGCGGTTCGTAGATCAGCGGGGTGACGGTGACCCGGCCAGGCCAATGCGGATCGTGCGGGAGCCGGTGCGCGACGACGAGGTCATAGTCGGCCACCAGCGCCGGGAAGTCCGTCCGGGCGACGTCCTCGTCACCGCAGCGGAGCGGCACGGCGGGCCCGCCCGAGGCGGTCAGGCGGGAGATCAAGGGTCCGAACCAGGCCAGCCCGGCGCTGTGGAACGCGGACAGGCTGACCGGTGTGGCCGGCTCGCCGTGGAAACGCGCGACCGCCTCCTCGGCGGCGGCCATCGCCGTGGACACGGTCACTGCGGCCGCTGCGAGTGCCGAGCCGGCGGGGGTCAGCACGAGGGTTCGCCCTTTTCGCTCGGTGAGGTCCACGCCCGTGCTGCGCCGCAGCGCGGACAGCTGCTGTGAGACCGCCGACGACGACACGAAAAGCGCCCGGGCCACCGCGGCGACGCTGCCGCGCTCGCCGAGTTCTCGCAGAACGAAAAGCTGATTGAGATCCATTAGCAAACACTAAAGTATCGATTTAGAATTAGCCATCTGGACTTAACAGTGGGGGCCCGGGAGGATTGTCCCATGACCACTCGCGCGCGGCTCGGGCGCTACCGCATCGACGCCGTCCTCCTCCTCGTCGCGCTGGTCTGGGGCGGCAGCTACCTCGCCGCCAAGGTGCTCACCGAGCAGGCGAGCGTGGGCGCGGTGCTCGCGCTGCGCTTCCTGGTCGCCGCGCTGGCGCTGCTGCTGATCTGGGCTCTGAGGCGGCCGCGGTGGCCGAGCCGGGCCGAGCTGGGTGTCGGGGTGCTGCTCGGGCTCAGCCAGGCGGCGATCCTGTGGTTGGAGACGGCTGGCGTGGCCGTCACCTCGGCCACGAACGCGGGCCTCATCATCAGCCTGACGATCATCCTCACGCCGATTCTCGAGTCGGTCGCGGCGCGCAACTGGCTGCCGCGCGGCTTCTTCGTTGCCGCCGTGCTGGCGGTCGTCGGCGTGGCGCTGCTCGTGTCCGGCAGTGGATTCCGTGCCCCGAACCCGGGCGACCTGCTCGTGCTCGTGGCTGCACTCGTGCGCGCCCTGCACGTCACAATGGTCGGCCGGCTCACCCGGGGCAACGGGCCCGACCGAAGGCCCCGCACGCTCACAATCACGCTGGTGCAGGCTTTCGTGGGCGCCATTGTGTTCTGCGCGGCGGAAGCGCCGGGGACGTTGCGTGCGATCGGCGGCTTCGGCCCGGCCGCCTGGCTTGGGGTGCTCTACCTCGGCCTGGCCTGCAGTGTGTTCGCGTTCCTGGCCCAGACCTGGGCAATCCGGCGCACCTCCGCCGCGCGGGCCAGCCTGTTGATGGGCACCGAGCCGGTCTGGGCGGTGCTCGTTGGGGTGAGTCTCGGCAGCGAGAGCCTCGGTCCGGTAGCGGTGCTCGGGGCCGGGCTGATCGTCGCGGGCACCTCCTGGGGACAGCGGGTGGAGCTGCGGCACCGGCTGCGCTCGGCGCCCCTGCAGCCGGCCCCGCATCATCCGTCGCCCGCCGCCGTCGGCTGAGCCCAGCCGGCAGAGCGCGCAGCTGATGCAGGCAAGGTCGAGGGGGCAGGTCAGACGTCGGCGTACGGATCGGCGATGCCGACGTAGCGGGTTTCGAGGTACTCGTCGATGCCCTCGAAGCCGCCCTCACGGCCGAGGCCGGACTGCTTCACCCCGCCGAACGGCGCAGCCGGATTCGAGACGATGCCGGTGTTCAGGCCGAACATGCCCACCTCGAGCTCTTCGGCCAGGCGCAGACCGCGGTTGAGGTCCCGGGTGAATGCATAGGCGACGAGCCCGAACTCCGTGTCGTTGGCCAGGCGGATGGCCTCCGCCTCGGTGGCGAAGGTCAGGATCGGGGCGACAGGCCCGAAGACCTCCTCGGACATGATCCGCGCGTGTGCCGGGACGTTCGTGAGCACGGTCGGCTCGTAGAAGTAGCCGGGGCCGTCGACGCTGCGCCCGCCGAGGGCCACAGTCGCGCCCGCGTCGACGGCATCCGTGACGAGTTCATGCACCTTCGTGCGGGTGCCCTCGTCGACCAGAGGTCCGATCTTCGACGAGGGGTCAGTGCCGCGGGCGACCGTGTGGGCGCGCATCCGCTCGAGCAGCATCTTCGTGAAGGCCTCGGCGACGCCCTCCTGTACGAGGATGCGGTTGGCCGCGGTGCACGCCTCGCCGCCGTTCCGCATCTTCGCCAGCATGGCGCCGGAGACGGCCTTGTCGAGGTCGGCATCGTCGAAGACGAGCAACGGTGCGTTGCCACCGAGCTCCATTGACACCCGGAGCACCTGGTCGGCTGCATCCTTGATCAGGCGGCGGCCGACCTCGGTCGAACCGGTGAAGGAGAGCTTGCGCAGCCGAGGGTCCTGGATCAACGGCGCGGTGACGGCGCCGGCGCTCGTGGTCTGCACCACATTGAGCACCCCGGCGGGCAGCCCGGACTCCTGCAATACCTGTGCGAACAGCAGCGCGGTGAGCGGAGTGAGTGCAGCGGGCTTGAGAACCATGGTGCAGCCGGCCGCGATCGCGGGGGCGATCTTGCGGGTCGCCATCGCCAGTGGGAAGTTCCACGGGGTGATGAACAGGCACGGTCCGACCGGGCGTTTGGTGACCAGCAGCCGGCTGTTACCATCGGGTGCGACGGCGAACCGGCCTGAGATTCGCGCGGTCTCCTCGGAGAACCAGCGCAGGAACTCGGCGCCGTAGGCGACCTCGCCGCGAGCCTCCGCGAGCGGCTTGCCCATCTCCAGCGTCATCAGCAGGGCGAAGTCGTCGGCCCGGGCCGTCACCGCCTCGAAGGCCGCGCGCAGGATTTCCGCGCGCAGCCGGGGCGCCGTTTTCGCCCACCCGTGCTGGGCTGCGAACGCGGACGCCAGGGCCGCATCGCCGTCGGCGGGCGTGGCGTCGGCGATGCTGAGCAGCACCGCCCCGGTGGACGGGTCGCTCACGTCGAAGGTGCCGCCGTCGCCCGCCTCCCGCCATACGCCGCCGATGAACAATCCCGTCGGCACGCTCTGGAGCAGGGCGCGCTCGTCTGCGACGGTGATGATGGTCATAGGGACTCCTTGAGAATGCGCCGCACGTCGTCGACGCTCGGCTGGATGGGGTTGTTGACCGTCACCGCGTCGGCGAGGGTGTCCGCGGCCAGGGAGGCCAGGGCCTCTTCCGTCACGCCGAACGTGGACAGCGGGCCGGTCATCCCGACGCGCCGGGCGAGGTCGGCGATGGTGATGATGGCGGCCTCGGCGTTCTCTGCGGTGGTCGATGCCGTGTCGCCTACCCCGAGGGCGAAGGCAACCCGGGCGATCCGGTCCTCCCTCACCGCCAGGTTGAAACGCAGCACGGCCTCGATCACGATGCACAGAGCGAGGCCGTGCGGGATATCGAACTGGCCGCCGAGCGGATGCGCGATGCCGTGCACAAGCCCAAGCCCGGTGTGCGAGAAACCGACACCGGCCAGATGACTGGCCAGCAGCAGTTCGGCCCTGGCTTCGAGGTCGGTGCCGTCTTCGACGGCGCGTGGAAGGAACGCCGCGACCGTCGAGATAACCTGGAGGGCGATTCCGTCGCTGTACGGGTTGGCCCGGATCGACAGGTACGACTCGAGGGCGTGGGTGAGAGCGTCCATTCCGGTGGCCGCGGTCGCGCTAGGGGGAAGGCCAACGGTCAACTCGGGGTCGAGCACGACGGCACGGGCGAGGGCGCTGTCGTGACCGACGTAGAACTTGCGGTGGTTCACGACATCCGTGATCACGCCGAACGCGTTCACCTCCGCCCCGGTCCCGGCCGTAGTGGGCACGGCCACGATCGGCAACGCCAGGTTGGCGAACCGGGTGGTGTAGTCCAGGCCGATGCCCCGCTCCGGGTTGACCGCGCCGAGTGAAATTCCCTTGGCGGCGTCCATCGATGATCCGCCGCCGACGGCCACGATGATCTCCGCGACGACGGATGCCGCGAGGTCGCTGCCCTCGTCGACGCAGGTGGTCGTCGGGTTGGGCGTCACCCCGCCGTAGACGGTCACCACCAGTCCGGCGAGTTCGAGTGACGCGCGCACGGTTTCGACGACGGGGGAGGTGGCGAGGAACGGGTCGGTGACGATGAGGGCGTGGGCCGCTCCGGTGGATGCGGTGATCCGGCCGACCTCGGTGACCCGACCCCGACCGAAGTAGGCGATCGGTTTCGGGTCGAGCGTCAACTCCGATTCGGACAGCGGGCGCGGCAGGGGCGCGAGGCCGGTTCGGGCGAGGCCGGCAGTGGCCTGGCCGGTGCCGACGGGCGAGATCATGTGGTGACCGTATCGAGTCGGAGTTCCACGCCGATCAGGTCTTCGTAGAGCCGGATCGGCGTCATCTCCCCGGCGCTGTCACCGTATTGGGCGCGGGCCCGACGGTAGATCTGCTCGACCAGGGAACTGAGTTCGGCTGGCACCCCGACCGAGCGGGCCAGGTCGATCGAGAGTCCGAGGTCTTTGCAGGCCAGGGCGATTGCGAAATTTTCGTCGTAGTCCCCGTTCTTGAGGACGGACAGCAGGTCGTGCTGCACGAAGTTGCTGTTCGCGGGGCTCGCGATCAGCGACCTGCGCAGCACGTCGAGGTCCACTCCGGCCTTGACGCCGATGCTGAGCACCTCGGCGGTCGAGACCAGATGGGAGAACCAGAGCTGGTTGATCATGAGCTTGACCGCGTAGCCTGCCCCGGCGCCGCCGACGTGCAGGATTCGCTCAGGGTCACCCATCGCGTCGAACACCGGTCGCAGGCGTTCGACGTCGTCGGTTTCCCCGCCGATGAAGATCTGCAGCATGCCGTTGGCCGCTCCGACGGCCATCCCGCTCACCGGGGCATCCAGGATGTGCAGGCCCCGCCCGGAGTGGTCGGCGCGCACCCGCTGGGCCACCTCAGGCACGGAGGTCGACATGTCGACCCAGGTGCCGCCGTCGGAGATTCCGGCCAGGATCCCGGTCGGCGAGTTCACGACGGTGTCGACGTGGCGCGGTGTGGGTAGCATGGTGATGACCAGGTCGCTCTGCGCCGCGACGTCGGCTGCGGTGTTCGCCCAGACGGCGCCGCCCGCAATGAGATCGGTGGCCGCTTCCTGGCGGATGTCGGTGACGACAAGCTCAAATCCCGCGCGCTGGAGATTGAGGGTCATTCCGGAGCCCATGTTGCCCAGGCCGATGAAACCGACCCGGGTCGGCGATGAAGAGGTCATTGGTCTCGCTTTCTAGTAACTGCTCAGGGGCGAGTCGCCCAGGTTGATCCAGGTGGTTTTCAGTGCCGTGTATCCGTCGAAGGCGTGCAGGGAACGATCGCGGCCGCTGCCGGAGTTCTTGAACCCGCCGAACGGCGTGATCACATCGGCAACGTCGAAGGTGTTGACCCACACGGTGCCGGCCTTGAGCTCCCTGGCCACGGTGTGGGCGGTGGTGATGTTCGACGTCCAGACGCTCGCGGCGAGGCCGTAGTCGCTGTGGTTCGCCACTCGCACGGCCTCCGCGGCGCCGCGAACCGTCGTGACGGCCAACGCGGGGCCGAAGATCTCCTCCTGGCCGATCCGGCCGGCGTTGTCGACCCCGGTGAACACGGCGGGTGCCACGTAGTAACCCTCGTCCAGACCCGCTGGCCGAACGCGTCGCCCGCCGTGGACGGTGGCGCCCTCAGCCTCAGCGATTCCGGCATAGGTCAGCACCCGTTCGAGCTGCCGGGCGCTGGCGACCGGACCGATCTGGGTTGCCTCCTCGAGCGGGTCGCCGAGCACGAGGCTCCGGCCGACCGTGAGCACCTCCGCGACGAGCTCGTCGTGCACGCGCTCGTCGACGATCAACCGACTGCCGCCGTGGCAGGTCTGGCCCGCGTTGTAGAAAATGCCCCAGGCCACGGACGATGCGCAGGCGGCGATGTCTTCCACGTCGGCGAGCACAACCTGCGGGGACTTCCCTCCGAGTTCCAGGGCAACCTGTTTGCCGTTCGATTCCCCGGCGTAGCAGAGGAAGCTGCGGCCGACGGCGGGCGAACCGGTGAAGGTGATCTTGTCGACGAGCGGATGCCGACCGAGCGCCTGCCCGGCCACCGGCCCGAGCCCTGGCACGATGTTGAGCACCCCGGCCGGGAGCCCGGCCTGGGCGGCGAGGTCGGCGAGCTTGAGCGCTGAGAGGCTGGTCAGCTCGGCCGGCTTCACCACGACGGAGTTCCCGGCCGCGAGGGCCGGCGCGATCTTCCAAGCGGTGATGATCAGCGGGTAGTTCCAGGGCACGACCGCGCCGACGACGCCGAGAGCCTCCCTGGTCACCAGCGCCAGCGCGTTCCGCGGGGTCGGGGCGACCTCGTCGTAAATTTTGTCGATGGCCTCCGCATACCAGCGCACGGTGCGCGCCGCGTTGGGGACATCCACCCCCCTGGCATCACCGATCGGGTGGCCGGAGTCGATCGACTCGAGCAGGGCCAGCTCGTCGAGGTTCTCGAGCATGAGGTCGCTGAGCCGCAGAAGCACGCGCTGGCGTTCCCGGCGGTCGGCCCGGGACCAGACGCCAGATTCGAACGCGCGGGCTCCGGCGCGCACCGCGGCGTCGACATCCGCCTCTCCGGCGGCGCTGACCGCGGCGATGAACCGGCCGTTGCGGGGTGCGATGGTGTCGAATGTCGCCCCGTCGAGCGCCGGGCGGAAGTCGCCGTCGATGAACAAACGCGTCTCGGGGGTGAGCGCATCCGCGCGGGTGACCCAGTCGGTCATACGGTGTACCTCCTGACGGCAGCCCAGTCGATCCGGGCGCCGAGGCCCGGCGTGGTCGGCACCAGCAGATCGCCGTTCGGGTCGATGTCGAGTGGTTCCATGAAGAAATCCCGGCGTTCCGGGGTCCAGCCGGGAGGGTCGTAGGGGAACTCGAGGTATGGGCCGGCGTCGACCCCGGCAGCGACGTGCAGGTTTGCGAGGAGGCCGAGCCCATTGGTCCAGGTGTGGGGTGTGAACAGGCGGTGGCGGAGGTTGGCCGACTCGGCCACCTGCCTGGCGCGGTACATGCCGACGGCGAGCACGACATCCGGTTGGTAGATGTCGTAGGCATCCGCCTCGATCAGGGCGGCCAGCTCATTCATGGTGCGCACCATCTCTCCGCCGGCGACCTGGATCCCCGTCTCGGCGCGCACCCGGCGCGCGCCGATGACGTCCGCCTGTGGGAGCGGTTCCTCGAGCCAGAGCACGCCGAGGTCGGTGAGCTCGGCCGCAATCCGCCGCACTTGGGCCAACGGCAGCGCGGCCTCGATGTCGCCACTCATCCGCCACATCTGGTTGAGGTCGATCATGAGGTCGAAATCGGTGCCGACGGCGTCGCGGGTGGCGCGCACCGCGGCGATTCCCTCGGCGATGCCGGCGGGGGAGATCCGGATCTTCATGGCTCGAAAACCACGCTCGCGGGCGGCCAGGGCGGACTCGGCGCGGGCCTGTGGAGCCATCAGTTCGCCGCAGGAGGCGTAGGCCCGCAAGCGGTCCCTGGCCCCGCCGAAGAGGACGCTGACCGGAAGGCCGGCGACCTGGCCCACGATGTCCCAGATCGCGGCCTCGAGCGGCCAGTAGCGTCCGCCGTGGAAGTTGATCGTTTCGATCCGTCGCACCTGGTTGAGGATCTGGAGCGGGTCAGTGCCGATGAAGACGTCTTCGTAGGCTTCGAACCCGTTCATGGTGTCGCCGGAACCGACTCCGACAAGCCCGCTGTCGGTCTCCACCTCGACGAGGGTCGCCGGGAATGATGTCCGGGGGTTCGGGTCCCAGGCCGCGTGGAAAGGGGGGTCGAGGGGCAGGCTCAGCCGGGTCAGGCGGATGGCCGTGATCAACATTGGGTTCCCGGTTCTGCAGGCATCAGGACTTCGGAGTGAAGAATGGATTGGTCGGGGTGGCGCGGGCCGCGATGACCTCGTCGGTGTCAGGAAGATTGCGGGCGCCGTTCTCCAGGGCGGTGCGCACCGAAAGCCGGTTGTTCGCGTAGACCGTCTCGGCGTCGTCGGCCAGAGGATTGACCCAGACCGCCGCGATGATGACGTGGGAGTCGGCTTCCTCTCGGGAGATGATCCCGTCAGCCAGCGCCTCGGCGACCCCGGCGGCGATGCCGGCCTGGGCGGGACCCCAGATGAGCAGCCCGTGGGCGTCGCCGGCGGGCGCCGCCTTGGTGACGAACAGGGTGAGCGGTTTGACCGGCAGGGACGGTCGAAGCACGGTCACGAATGGAACGTGTCCCTGGCTCGGGGTGGCCAGGGCCGAAGCCCAGGCCACCCCGGCCGGCCCTTCGCGGTGTCCGAAGACGGTGTTGACGTGCGCGGCGTTGACGCCGTCGCCAACAAAGCTCTCGCCGATGTGAAGGGCCTGGGTCATTTAGATCAGTCCCTCTTCGGTCAGCCAGTTGTGGGCGATGTCCTGGGGGTCGTCTCCGTCGACATCCGCCTGCGCGTTGAGGGTCTGCATGACCTCCGTGGTGAGCTTCGGCGACAGCAGTGCCATCACCTCGGCGATCCCCGGGTTCTTGTCGAGCGTGGTCTGCTTGAGGGTGAATGCGCCCTGGTAGACCGGGAAGAACGACTTGTCGTCCTTCATCACGGTCAGGTCGAGCGCCTTGATTCGGCCGTCGGTCTGGAAGACTTCACCGAAGTTGCAGTCGTCGCCCTTCTGAGTGGCCGTGTAGATGACGCCGGTGTCGAGCAGCGCAACGTTGGAGTCCGAAACGTCAATGCCGTAGGCCTTCTTCAGCCCGGGCCAACCATCGTCTCGGGTCGAGAACTCGCTCTCGATGCAGAAGGTCTGTTCCGCAGCAGGCAGCGCGGCGATGTCGCTCAGCGAGGTGACTCCGAGCTTCTTGGCCTTGTCGGAACGGATGGCGAAGGCGTAGGTGTTGTTGAGCGGTGCCGGGTCGAGCCAGGCGATCCCGTTCTTCGCGTCCGCTTCCTTGGTGGCCGTGAACTGGGCCTCCTCACCCTGCACGGGGGCGGTGTTCTTGTTGTAGGTGATCCACGAGGTGCCCGTGTATTCCCAGTAGCCCATGAAGTCGTCACTTTCCAGTGCCGCACGAACGTTCGCGGAGCCGACGACCTTCGTGTTCGCCTCGGTCTTGGCGCCGTGGGCGTTGAGCAGTTCGCTGGTGAGGTAGGCGAGGATGAACTGCTCAGAGAAGTCTTTGGCGCCAATTGTGCCCTTCAGGCCTGCGACCTCGTCGCCCTTTCCGGCGGCAGATCCGCCGGAGGATGCCGTGCCGGCGCAGGCGCTGAGCGCCAGCGCTCCGAGGGCGGCGATGGCCAGCAGCGAGTGAGTGGTCCTTCTTTTCATGGTTGCTCCTTGTGGGTGGTGCGCCGTGGGTGCGGTGAGATGGAGGTGCGGTTCGGGAGGGCTAGATGCCCCGGGGGCGGAGCAGGTCTTCGGCAATGCCGGCAATCCAGTCGATCAACAGGGCGATGGACGCGACGAGCACCGCTCCGGTGATCAGCACCGGGTAGCGCTGCAGCTTCAGGCCGTTGACGATCATGTCGCCGAGCCCGCCGGCGTTGATGAATGTGGCGATGGTGGCGACACCGACGGCGAAGACCAGGGAAGTGCGCAGGCCGGCGAGGATCACCGGGACGGCGAGAGGCAGCTCGATCTTCAGGAGCACCTGGTTGCGGGTCATCCCCATGCCGGTCGCGGATTCGCGCACACTCGCGTCGATCTGCTGCAGCCCGACGAGGGTGTTGCGGAGCACCGGGAGGAAGGAGTAGACGACGAGCGCGACGAGAGCTGTGGTGTAACCGGTCTGCCACACGATCGCCAGCAGGATGATGACGCCGACAGCGGGGGTCGCCTGGCCGATGTTGGCCAGGCCAAGGACGATCGCCCGCACGACGCGGGATTTCGTTCGGCTTAGGGCGACGCCGGTGGGAATTGCGAGCACGGCGACGAGGGCCGAGGCAACCACGGTCAGGCCGAGGTGCTCGCGAGTCCGTGCGACGATGTAGTCCAGATTGAGGGTGCGTTGTTCGATCGAGTCCAGGCGGAGATTCGAGAGCCAGAGGAAGGTGAGGCCGAGAACGAATGCGACCACGATCGGGGTCACGAACCGGGTGCGAGTCAAGAAGGTGCGGCGGGTGCTGGGCAGCGGCCGGATCGCCTGCATCTGGCGGGTGGCGTCGAGGCTCATGGTCACGACCCCTGGCCGGTGCCGGTGTCCTGCCGCGCTGCGGGGGCAGCGGGAACCTCAGCTCCGAGCACCGCCGAGATACGGTCGATGCTGATCGAGCCGACCGGCTTGTTCGCTCGGTCGATGACGGTCAGGGCTGGCAGCCCGGTGAGTACGAGCGAGTCCAGCGCATCGCGCAGGGAGTCGTCCACGCTGACGGTGATCGGCCCGCCGGCCGATTCGCCGGCCGGCCCGAGTATCGCTTCGGTGACGGGGATGAGGACGAGACGCTTGATGGCTGCGCCATGGCCGATGAAGGAGGCGACGTAGTCGTTTGCGGGGTTGGTCAGGATGTTTGCGGGGGTGTCGAACTGCTCGATTTGGCTTCGATTGCTCAGTACGGCGATGCGATCGCCGAGCCGCACTGCCTCGTCGAAGTCGTGGGTGACGAAGATGATCGTCTTTCCGAGCGACTCCTGGAGCCGCAGGAACTCGGCCTGGAGCTTCTCCCTCGTGATCGGGTCCGTCGCACCGAACGGCTCGTCCATGAGCATCACCGGCGGGTCCGCGGCGAGGGCCCGGGCCACGCCGACCCGCTGCTGCTGGCCGCCGGAGAGTTGCTTGGGGTAGCGGCTGGCGAATGCGGACGGCTCGAGCTCCACCGTGACGAGCAGTTCCTCGACGCGGGTGGCGGTCTTCGCCTTGCTCCAGCCGAGCAGCCGGGGAACCACGGCGATGTTCTCCGCGATCGTCATGTGGGGGAACAACCCGATCTGCTGGATCACGTACCCGATGTGACGGCGGAGTTCGTTCGGATCGAGCGAGAGCACATCCCGCCCGTCGATGGAAATGGAGCCACTGGTCGGTTCGATGATGCGGTTGATCATCTTCATGGTGGTGGTCTTGCCGCAGCCGCTGGGGCCGACGAACATGATCAGTTCGCCGGGCTCCGCGGTCATCGAGAAATTCTCGACCGCCGCGATCGGCTGATTCGGGTAGGTCTTGGTGACGCCGTCGAGCACGATGCGCGCGCCGCTGGTGTTCCGGGCGATCTGCAGGATTGCGGTGTCGGATGGCTTAGGCACGGAGTCCCCTTGAGGTCGTGGAACGGGTGATTGCGACGAAGATCGCGTCGATCAGAAGAGCCAGGATGATGACACCCACGGTGCCGGTGAGGGCGAAGTTGAGGGCGTTCTTGGAGCCGAGGGACGAGAGCCCCCTGAAGATGAACGCACCAAGGCCTGGACCGGCGACGTAGGCGGCGATTGCCGCGATTCCGACCGTGAGCTGGGCCGCAACGCGCACCCCGGTGAGGATGACCGGCCAGGCCATCGGGAGCTGGATGCTGAAGAGCACCTTGACCGGGCTCATCCCCATCCCCTTGGCGGACTCCATGATGGCGGGAGGAACCTCCCGGAGGCCGACGACGGTATTGCGCACGATCGGGAGGAGGGAGTACACGACCAGGGCGATCACCGTGGGGGTCCAGCCGAGGCCGAAGGGCGGGATCAGGATGGCCAGGAGGGCGAGGGACGGAATGGTCAGCGCCACGCCCGCCGCGGCGATCGTGACCGAGCGGGGAATGGGCCGGCTCCACACCAGCATGCCGATCCCCACGCCGATGGCCATGGCGATGACGAGGGCGACGGCGACGACGGTGATGTGCTCGACGACGAGCCCGAGAATGTCATCCCAGCGGCGCGCCCAGAACGTCAGCAGCCCGGTGAAGTCAAATTCGGTCACGGATGCTTCCTCCTTCACTCTTCGTTGAGATGAGGCCGGTTCTGCACCGAAACGACCGTCGAATAGAGATGAGGCTACGAGACAGTTTCTATTTGCACAACTGGCGTTGTGCAAATGGCAACTCATGACTACAGTCAACACTCATGATGAATGACACCGGTGACGCGGCCCCGACCGGGGCGCGCCGGAATTCGGCCGGACTCCGGCGCGACTTCAGGCTGCTCGAGGCCCTGGGGTCAGCTGAGGCCGAGGCGGCCGGCGGGTTGGGCGTGGTGCGGGTTGCTGAGCTGGTTGGCCGGGACAAGGGGATCGTTTCCCGCACCCTGGCGACGCTCGCCGAGGTCGGGATGGTGTCCAGGGACCCGGTGACCCAGAACTACCGCCTGGGCTACCGGCTCTACGCGCTTGCCGCTCGCACCATGGAGGCCCAGTTGGTGCGGGCATCCGTCCCCTACCTCCGGCGGGTGGTCACCGCCACCAGGGAGACGGCAAACCTGTGCGTGCTGCGCGGAGGCAACGTGCTGACCCTCTCGAGCGAAATGAGCGAGTACGCATTCCGGGGGGTCGGCTGGGAGGGAGTGAGCACTGCGGCGTGGCAGACCTCATCGGGCCGCGTCCTGGTCAGCGACTGGGCCGAGGAGGACCTGCGGCGGTGGTATGACGTTCACGGAAACGACACCGCGGTGCTCCGCCCGTTCGCCACGTTCGCCAACCCGGCAGGAGGGCTGGAATCCCTTCCGCCGCGCCAGGGCCGGCCGCGGATCACGGATTTCGCCGGATTCCTGGCGGAAATGATCAAGATCCGCGCGCACGGCTACGCAACGGTGGACGAGGAATTCGAGAAGGGACTGGTCGGAGTCTCGGCGCCGGTCTTCGACTTTCGCCAGAACATCGTTGCGGCGATCAACGTTTCGGGCCCGAAGCCACGCCTGGGAGCGCACCTCGAGGAGGTCGGCGCGCTCACCGCCCGCATCGCACGCGAGCTCTCCGCCGAGCTCGGAGCGTTCCCGCGATCTCGGTAGGGAGTCCGGGTCACCCGGCGCGATCCGCACCAACTGGGGCACGCGCGCGCGGGCGATCCTCCTGCTGCGCGCGCCGCTGAGCGACCGGCTGATGGAGGCGCTCATCCTACGGATCTACGGATCTTCGGCCGCGGTTGATCGGGCAGAGTGCCTCGCGGACCTTCTCGGCCCGGCTGGGAAATTCCTGACCCGGTTGGTGACGAAAACTCGCGGATCGGATTATGCTGCCGGTTACCGGGGAGGTCCCCCGGCAGCAGAGCAAAGTGAGGTCGGCAATCATGAACCTGTTATTGGTCATCATCGCAATCGTGGCGGTCGTGCTTCTCCTCACCGGCGGTTTCGTGCAATCCCTCCAGTTCCTGCTCTGGGTCGGGGTCGTGCTTCTCGTCATCGCCGTGATCATGTTCCTGGTCCGGTCGATCTCGGGCCGGCGCACCTGACGAACACCGCGCTGGACAACAGAAGGGCCGCCCGGAGATCGGGCGGCCCTTCCTCGCACGTACGTCCTACGTCCGCGGACCCGGGGTCGTAGGCTGGGCGCAAAGACGAGCTGATCGCTCGCGGATCAGGGGAGATACGACCGAATGACTGAATCCAACCGTGTCGTCGTCGTCGGCGACGCCCTCATCGACGAACTCCGCGACGCTGAGTCCCTGCGCGAATTCCCGGGTGGCGCGGCCCTGAACGTGGCCGTCGGCCTCGCGGTGCTCGGCGTTCCGACGACGCTCATCGCCATGGTCGGCGACGACGCGGACGGCGCGGTGCTGCGGGAAGCCCTCGCCGCCCACGACGTCACCCTGATCGCCACTCCCGGCCCGCACGGCAGCTCCCGCGCCACCTCCGACCGCACCGACGGCGAGCCGCGCTACGCGTTCAACGAGGCCGCGAGGAAGCGCCGGATCGAGTTCGGCGACGTTGAGCGCGCCGCCCTCGATGCGGCCCGGCTCGTGGTCGTGAGCTGCTTCCCGTTCGACGACACGGCCCAGACGGATGCCTTCCTCGCCGCCGTCGCCGACCCGGAGGCGCGCCTGGTGATCGACCCGAACCCGCGCGCCGGCATGCTCGCCGACCGCGAGGCGTTCGTGCGCAATTTCGAGCGCGCCGCCGCCCGCAGCCTGCTGACCAAGGTCGGCGATGACGACGCCGAGCTGCTCTACGGCAGCACCCTGGCCGAGCTGCGAGCGCGGCTCGTGGCCGCCGGAACCCACCACGTGCTGGCGACCGCCGGCCGCGACGGGGCGACGATCGAGACCGACGACGGCCTGCTCGTGAGCGAGCCGATCACCCCGCTGCCCGGCGCGGTCGTCGACACGATGGGCGGGGGTGACGCGACCCTCGCCTCCAGCGTGCAGACGTTCCTGACCCGGGGCGTGCCGGCCGATGCCGCGGGCTGGCAGCGACTGCTGGCCGATGCCATGCGCATCGCGGCCGCCACCTGCCGCGAGGAGGGTGCCCTGCTGCGGGTGCCGCCCGTCGTCTGACGGGATCAGGCGGCGAGCGGCTTGACGGCTCGCACGATCGCGCCGTGCATGCCGGGGGCGACCTCGTGGGTGAGGCTGACGCTCACCTGCTCGAAGCCGGCCAGGCCGAGTTCGTTCGTGTACTCCTGCACCGAGAGGGCGCCGGCGATGCAGCCGACGTGCGAGCCGCGTGAGGCGCGGTCCGCCGGGCTGAGCTGGTTCTCGGCCACGACGTCGGACACTCCGGCCCGGCCGCCCGGAACGAGCACCCGGAACATCTCCCGCAGCACGGCCGGCTTGTCGGTGGACAGGTTGATCACGCAATTGGAGATCACGACGTCGATGCTCTCCCCGGGCAGCGGGAGGTCCTCGATGGTGCCCTTCCGGAACTCGACGTTCTCGGCGTGGGCGGCCGTGGCGTTGGCCCGCGCCAGGTCCAGCATCTCGTCGGTCATGTCGACACCGTAGGCGAAGCCGGTCGGGCCCACCCGGCGGGCGGAGAGCAGCACGTCGATTCCGCCGCCGGAGCCGAGGTCGAGCACGGTCTCGCCGGTGCGAAGGTCGGCGACCGCCGTGGGGTTGCCGCAGCCGAGGCTGGCCAGCACCGCCGCCTCGGGGAGGTCGTCGGTCGAGGCGGGGTCGTACAGCGCGGCGCCGAAGACGAGGCTCCCGTCGACGAACGCCGGCCCGCAACAGTCGGCCGCGGCATCCGCCGCGTCGCCGGGTCCGAAGCAGGCGGTGGATGCGGCCGGGGTCCCGTCCCGCCGGGTCACGGCGAGGGCCGCGCCGGCATAGCGGGCGCGCACCGCCTCGCGCACGGTGTCGGTGTGCTCACTCATGTGGCTCTCCCTCGGTGCATTGATCGTTGTCGATGCAATCATCCACCATATATTGATGAACGTCAATGTCTGGACGCGGGGGTAAGTGACCCGGGATTCCGGGGCGAGGCGTCGCCGGCCGGAACGGGCGGCACCCCGGCTCAGGCGTCGACGAGCTCGAGGGTGGGGCGTTTCGGCGGTCGTCCGTCGCCGGAGGATCGGCCGGTGAGCCGGCGCCCGATCCACGGCAGCACGTACTCGCGGTAGTACGCGGCGGTGCCCTGCACCCGGTCGGCGGCGGACGCCTCGACCTCGGCCCATTCCGCGGGCACCGGCACGCCGAGCGCGTCGAGCACGTTGGAGGCGACACGGGTGTGCCCGAGGGCGTTCAGGTGCAGCTTGTCGACCGACCAGAACCGCGCGTCGGCGAGGTGTGCGTCGGCCCAGTTGTCGACCAGGGTGACCCCCGGGCGCACGAAGGCGTCCCGGGCGGCCTCGGCGAGCCGGTCGCCGCGGCGCTGCATCACCGCGCCCATCGGCAGGTGGCGCGACGGGTTGCCGCCGCTGAGCACGAGCACGTGGGCGCCGCTGTCAAGCCCGCGCTCGACGACCTGGCCCATCAGGTCGATGACGTAGCCGATCTCGACCCGGGGTCGCATCAGGTCGTTGCCGCCGCCGCAGATCGATAGCAGGTCGGGGGCCTGGCCGATGGCCGGTTCGAGCTGCTCGGCGACGATCGGGCCGAGCAGGCGCCCGCGCACGGCGAGGTTCGCATAGGAGACCGGGGCGTCGGAGGCCGCGGCGAGGCCGAGCGCGACCAGGTCGGCCCAGCCGCGGAGCCGGCCGCCCGGCAGCTCGTCGCCGACACCCTCGGTGAAACTGTCGCCGATGGCGACGTAACGCTGGAACATCAGGATCCCCTCACCCTGCGGATGCCGTGCGGCGACATCCGCCGAGAGGTGATGCTACTCGCTCTCGTCGTGCGTGTGCCGGGTGCCGTGGGTCTGCTCCACGCCCTGGCTCGGGTCCTTCGGCAGGTTCCAGCGGCCGGAGAGCACGTCCCTGGCCTGCTGGGCGGCGCGGCGGACCTCTTTGTCGGGGTCGCGCAGGCGCTGCACGATCGTGGCGAGGTGGTCCGCGGTCCCCTGCGCGGCCAGGGCGTGCAGGGCGGCGGCGCGCACACGAGGCACCTCGTCGGTGGTGAGGCGCACGAGCTTGGGGGCAACCTCGAGGCCCCGCAGCATGATGACCCGCGCGCACATCTCGCGCACCCGCCAGGCCTGGTTGTTCAGGCCCACCACGACGTAGGGCGCGGCAGCGTCGCTCCAGACGTAGAGCAGGGCGCGGGCGCCCCACAGCTCGGGCCAGTACAGGGCGGGGGCGCCGTCGAGGATGCCCAGCGCGTGGCGGCCGCCGGCGTAGAGCAGGAAGTCTTTGCCGGCGTTCTTGGCGCGGAGGAGAGCGATGGAGTTGTCGATCACCGCTTGTTCGCCATAGTGCTCCACGGCGGCGTGGATGCGCTCGGCCGTCGGGAGGTCGATGGGAAGGTCGGGGTGGGGATCTAATTTGTTATGCATGGCACTGCCAAAACTAGCAAGCGCGCGCGGTGCAGGCCAATGCCGGATATCGCGGGCCGGGGCGGCTGCGGCTCAGCGGGCGTCGTCGTCGGCCGGGAACGACCGCTCGAACCCGGTCGCCCGGTCGTAGATGCCGTAGTTGCCGATCTCCCGGTAGCCGAGGCGGCGGTAGAGGGCAAGCGCCTCCGGCTGGGCGTAGCCGGTCTCCAGCCGCACGTGCCGGTAGCCGAGTTCGCGGGCCAGCTCCTCGAGGGCGGCGAGCACCGTCGACGCGTGGCCGGCCCGGCGGTAGGCCGGGTTGGTCCACATCCGCTTGACCTCGCAGGTGGCGTCGTCGAGGCGGCGGATGCCGCCGCCCGCCACGGTGTTGCCGCCGTCGAGGAGCACGATGAAGCCGCCGTGCGGCGGGTCGAAGGCGTCCGCCTCCACGTCGTGCACCGAGTCGCCGTCGCCGTAGCGTTCCTCGTACTCGCGGCGAAGGTCGGCGAGGAGAGGGGCGACCTCGGGGTCGGCCAGGCGTACGCGGGCAAGTTTCACACCCCTCAGTCTGCCCGATTCAGGCTGCCTGATCGGCCCGCTTCCCGGCGCGACCGGTAAACTCCTCCTGTGTCTGTCAACCCCGAACTGCAGGGCCGGGTCTTCCCGCCGGTCGCCCCCTATCTCGTCGGCCGGGAGAAGGTGCGCGAGTTCTCCCGCGCCGTCTTCGCGACCAACCCGATCAACCACGACCCGGAGGCCGCGCGCGCAGCGGGCTACGCCGACGTCGTCGCCCCGCCCACCTTCGCGGTGGTCGTGCAGGAAGCGACCCTGGCCCAGCTGCTGGCCGAACCGGATGCCGGCATCGACTTCAGCCGCGTCGTCCACGGCGACCAGCGGTTCAGCTTCAGCCGCCCGATCGTCGCCGGCGACCTGCTGACGGCGACCCTGACCGTGGCGAGCGTGAAGAGCCTCGGCGGCCACTCGATGGTCACGGCCGAGTCCCGCGTCGTGGACGCGGCCGGCGCCCACGTCGTGACCGCGACCTCCACCCTTGTCGTCAGGGGAGACGAATGAGCATCGAAAGCACCACGCCCCGCCTCGACGACCTGGTCGTCGGCGCCGTCGTCGCCGAAGCGAGCTTCCCGCTGACCCGCGATTCCCTCGTGCGCTACGCCGGGGCATCCGGGGACTTCAACCCCATCCACTACCGCGACGATGTGGCGGTCTCGGTGGGGCTGCCCGGCGTGCTCGCGCACGGCATGCTCACAATGGGCCTGGCCGTGCAGCCGGTCGTCGACTGGGCCGGCGACCCGGGCCGCATCGGCGACTACCAGGTGCGCTTCACCCGCCCGGTGCTCGTCGACCCGGTCGCCGGCGCCGTCGTGACGGTTGTCGCCAAGGTCGGCGCCATCGACGCGGATGCCGGAATCGCGCGGATCGACCTCACCGTTTCGTTCAACGAGGTGACCGTGCTCGGCAAGGCGCAGGTGCGCGTCCGCCTGGCCGCCGCACCGCTCAGCGATGCCTGATTCCGTGCCCGATTCCGGCGCGCTCGCCGGGCGGGAGCCCCGGTTCGCCGATCTGACCACCATGCGGGTCGGCGGGTTGCCGGCCCGGCTGCTCTCCCCGGCCACCGAGCAGGAACTCGTCGACGCCACCCTCACCGCCTGGGGCTCCGGCGACGAGTGGATGCTGCTCGGCGGCGGCTCGAACACGGTCGTCTCCGACGACGGCTTCGACGGCACCGTGATCCGGGTGCTCACCCGGGGAGTGACGGTGCTGGATGCCGTGGCGGCCGATGCCACGGCGGGCGCTGCCGAGGCGGCCGATGCCGTGGCGGCCGAACGGGTGCGGTTGCGCGTGCAGGCCGGCGAACCGTGGGACGATCTCGTCGCCCACACCGTCGAGCGGGGCTGGTCGGGTCTCGAGGCGCTCTCCGGCATCCCCGGTTCGACCGGGGCCGCGCCCGTGCAGAACATCGGCGCCTACGGCCAGGAGCTCTCCGACAGCCTGCTCGCGATCGACTTCCTCGACTACGAGACCGGTGTCCGCCGCCGGATCGAGGCGGCGGAGCTCGAGCTCGGCTACCGCACCTCCGTTCTCAAGCAGGGGCTGCGCGGCCTCGTGCTCGCGGTCGAACTGGAGTTGCACGACACGCAGGCCGAGGCATCCGTGCTCGGCGGCGCGCTCAGCCGGCCGGTCGCCTACCCGCAGCTGGCGGGGGCGCTCGGGGTGCAGGTGGGCGACCGGGTGCCGCTCGGGGCGCTGCGGGCATCCGTGCTCGCCCTGCGCGGGGCCAAGGGAATGGTGCTCGACCCCGGCGACCCCGACACGCACAGCGCCGGGTCGTTCTTCACCAACCCGATCGTGTCGCTGGCCTTCTCCCGCACGATGCCGGATGCGGCGCCGCGCTGGCCGCTCGGGGACGCGGAGCTGCCCGACCGGGTGATCCCGCTGGACGAGTACTACGGGGTCGGGCCGGTCGCTGATCCGAGCCCCGTGCGGCTCGTCAAGCTCAGCGCGGCCTGGCTGATCGAGAACTCCGGGATCTCGCGCGGCTTCCGGCTGCCGGGGTCGCGCGCGGCCATCTCCAGCAAGCACACCCTTGCGCTCACCAACACCGGCGGGGCCACGGCGGACGAGATCGGCCAGCTCGCCCGTTTCGTGCAGGGCCGGGTGCAGTCGGAGTTCGGCGTGATCCTGCAGCCGGAGCCCATGCTGGTGGGCCTCGGCCTCTAGCTCCGCGCTGCGGCGCTCGTCGCGCGGGCTCGCTCGTCTCGGTGACCGAAACATGCTCGCGGCGCAGGTTGAGGAAGCGGGCGCGCGTTAGAGAGCCTGTTGCTTAATGGGGTGCCCTTCGGGTCTTTTTTTGTGGGGCGTGTCGTTTGTGGGGCGTGATTCGGTGGTCTGGGAAAATGGTTCATGG
>NZ_SOFM01000017.1:0-32159 GCF_004402705.1 Cryobacterium mannosilyticum
CGAAGTCGACCCCGGCCAGATGCTCGGCGGCCGCCGCCCCGCCGTGCGCATCATCGTCACCCAGAAAGACCTCACCAACGCCACCCGAACTAACACCGGTGCCGGCGGCGGCACCAGCACCGGGAGCGGGAGTGCAGCCCAGGCACCGGCCGGCACATCCCCCTCAACACCATCAACACCATCAACACCCCACCTCACCGGGGCATCTGAAGCACCGGGAGCATCCGAGACGTCAGCAGGCCCCCGGCCTCTGCCGGCGGTCAGACCTGACACAGCAGCCCCCTCCACTCAACCCGGTCAACCCAGCCAACTCGACCTGTCCGGCCAACCCGACCAACCCGACCCGTCCCGCGAACCCGGCCAACCCGGCCAGCCCGGCCAGCCCAGCCAGTCCGGCGAACCCGGCGAACCCGGCCAGCCGGGACAACCGGGGACGGCCGTGGTCCTCGCGGCCGGGCACGGGTCCATCGAGGGCAGTCCCGCTCCGATCTCCCTGGCCACCGTCGAACGGCAACTCTGCGACACCGGCTACCTCGGAATCCTCTTCGACAACACGGGCCAACCCATCGACATTGGCAGGGAACAACGTCTCTTCACTCCGGCTCAACGCACCGCCCTGGGCGCCCGCGACGGCGGCTGCATCTGGCCCGAGTGCGACCGGCCACCAGCCTGGACCGAAGCCCACCACCTCAAGGAGTGGCTCCTCGAACACGGCTACACCGACCTCGCCGACGGAGTCTGCCTCTGCCACCCCCACCACCTGCTCCTCCACAACACGGGCTGGATCATCCTCCGGGGCGGCGACCNTCATCCTCCGGGGCGGCGACCAGTACTGGCTGAAGCCACCGGTCACAGTCGACCCGGCACAAACGCTCATCCCCCTCCCCAGCAAGACCCACCGCCAACTCGACCCGGGCACGCCCACCCAGGACCGGGACACAGAATGACCGGGACATCCACCTTGGTCTCGGCGCGCTCGGCCACCGGATTTCGAGGGGCAGAGTCTGGTCACGTGAGTCTGGAACTTCGACGAAGGACGCTAAATTGGGCAGGGTGACCAGAGACCTGACTGATGATGCGGCCGGCTTCCTGACCGAACGCCACCTTGGCGTACTGTCGACCCTCGGGCTGCGCGGCGGCATCCATTCCGTGCCGGTCGGCTTCACCCTCGATGGCGGCGTCGTGCGCATCATCACCTCCGACGGCACCCAGAAGGTGCGCAATGTGGAGCGCGGCGGCCAGGCCACGGTCGCCCAGGTCGACGGGCGCCGCTGGATCTCGTTCGCCGGCCCCGCTCGAATTGACCGCGACCCGGCTGCCGTAGCCCGGGCGGTCGAACTCTACGCCGCGCGCTACCAGCAGCCGCGTGTCAACCCGACCCGGGTCGTGATCGAAATCGTGGTTGACCAGGTGATGGGTTCGCCGCGAATGCGTCCGGCCGCCCCAACCGACGGCGGATGATGGTGTCATGAGCACACCGCGCGTGCGCTGGTTCGTCGGCACGGCCGTTGTGCTGCTGCTCGCCGTCGCCGCGGCAGCACTGTGGCAGGCCGGCGGCCCGCGGGACGCGAGCCCGGTGAACCGGGCCGGACCGACGAACGCCCTGGCAGCCCCGGCCGCGCCGGTGCAACCCGGAGTGCAGCACATCACGGTGATCAACCTCGAGAACAAGGGCTACGACCAGACCTGGGGTTCCGGCTCGCCGGCTCCCTACCTCTCGTCCACCCTGCGCGACCAGGGAGTGCTCCTCACCCAGTACTTCGGGGTGGCCCACCACTCGCTGCCGAACTACATCGCGCAGATTTCGGGCCAGGGCCCGAACCCGCAGACCCAGTCCGACTGCCAGACCTACACCGCGTTCGACCAGACCGGCACGGCCGCGTTCGGCCAGGCCGTCGGCGAGGGCTGCGTCTACCCGGCCGGCGTGCCCACGGTGGCCGGCCAGCTCACCGGCACCGGCCGCACCTGGAAGGGATACTCGGAGGACATGGGGCAGTCCTGCCGGCATCCGGCGCCCGGGGACCGGGACGACACCCAGCGGGCCAGGCCCGGCGACCAGTATGCGGCCCGGCACAACCCGTTCGTCTACTTCGCCGGTATCACCGGCTCGCCGGACTGCGCCCGCAACGTGCTGGACCTTGACGCCCTGCCCGCCGCCCTGGCCGCCGTCGACAGCACCCCGAACCTCGCGATCATCACCCCGAACCTCTGCCACGACGGCCACGACGCGCCCTGCGTCGACGGAGAGGCCGGCGGCCTGGCCGGGGCCGACGGGTGGCTGCGGGACTGGGTGCCGCGCATCCTCGCCTCGCCCGCGTTCCGGCAGGACGGCATGCTCGTGATCACCTTCGACGAATCCGACAGTGTGGAATCCGACTCGACCGCCTGCTGCGGCGAGTCTGCCGGGCCGAACGCGGACCGGCCCGGCATTGACGGCCCCGGCGGTGGCCGGGTCGGCGCCCTCGTGCTCTCCCCGTTCATCTCGGGAGGCACCGAATCGAACACGCCCTACAACCACTACAGCCTCCTAGCGAGCATCGAGGATGCCTTCGGCCTGCCCTACCTCGGCTACGCCTCCGCACCGGGGCTGGCCCGGTTCGGGGCGGATGTCTTCCGCATCGCGCCCTGACCGCCACGCCCCGGCCTATGCCCGATTGCCGGATTGCTCTGTAATATTGGCCGCTGGGGGAATACCGCGATGGCAGTAAGCAGGACCAGCATGCGGCAGCGTTTCGCCGCACAGTTCATTATCGAGAAGCTCCTCCGCGAGCAGGAAACCAAGCCGCCGCGCGGCAGGCTGGACCGATTCCTCGGCCGCACGCCGCTCGCCGCCGCCAGCGTGGGCTGGTACGACGGCGCCGAGGGCGAGATCGAGGTCGGCGCGAAGCTGGCCACGCTGCCGCCGGAGTGGGCTGTGTTCCACGCCCTGCCGATCGGTGGCCATGGCTGGGACATCGACCACGTGCTGGTCGGCCCAGGAGGGGTCGTCACCATCAACACCAAGCAGCACCGCGGCCAGCACGTCTCGGTGGAGCGGCGCACGGTGCTCATCGGGGAACGCTCCGTGCCCTACATCCGACACGCCCGGTTCGAGGCCGAGCGCATCACACTGCTTGTTCAGGGCCGGCGCCCGCTGGCCGACCCCGTGCACCCGGCGGTCGTGTTCGTCAACCCGCGCTCGCTGCGCTACCGGAGCCTCCCCGACGACGTGAAGGTCCTCGACGCCCGCCACCTGGTCGAGTGGCTGACCGGACTTCCGGTCGTCCTGGGGCCGGCCGCGCGCCTCGGGATCATCGAGGTGCTCGACAACCCGCAGATGTGGGAGGGGCTGTCCGTCGACGGCGGCGCCGGGCTGATGGAACGCTTCACCGCCCTCGAGGCGGAGGTGCGTGCGGCCCGGCTGCAACGCCGGGTGCTCTGCCCGCTCGAGCTCGCCCTGGGCGGTGCCGTGTCCGCCGGCCTGATCGCCGTGCTCGCCGGCCTGATCGGCACCCTGTTCGGCGGCTGACACTGAGCAGAATGCACCGCATACACCGCGAATATTAACGGCTGGGGCAATTCTCCCAGCCGTCAGGCGTACCCTCGACATACGGTCCGTCACGAAGGCCGGGAGGGGAGCCAGTGGTGTACACCCGTGTGGAATCAAGCACCGCGGTACAGAAGTTGGCGATCGGACTGCACGATTCCGCCAGGGATCGGCCGTGGGTCGTCGTTTCGTCACCGTTCGGTACGAGCGTGCCCGAAATCGGGATCGACCAGCTGTCGACCCAGATCGGAGACGTGGCCAAGGTCTTCCTGATCGAGACCGGCGAGCTCACCCGCCAGCTCGGCGACCTGCTGCCGCCGCAGTTCCAGGTCTACGGCAGCGCCGGCCGCTCCTACCCGATCGGCCCGGACGCGTTCGCCGACCTGTCCCGTTCCCGCCTCCGGTTCACGCACGGCGACCCGCAGCACGCCACCGACCAGCTGGTGACGGATGCCCTCGCCCACGCTCACCAGGCCGGCCTCTTCGCACTCGCCCCGGCATCCGTCATCACCGTCACCGGCACCGTCAAGGGTTTCCTGCTCGGCGGCTCCCGCGCCCTCGTCGAACTCGACGACGGCGGGATGGCCACCGTGTGGCAGGAACTCACCTACCCGCCCGTGCCGCTGGACTGGACCCTCGTGCCCGGCCAGCGCGTGCAGGGTGCCCTCGACGCGCCCACCCACCGGCTCAACGTGGAGGTCAAGCCGCCGACCAACGCGGCGATCGCCACGCGTTTCCCGAACGGCAGCATCACCCTCGCCCTCGTGCAGAAGGTCAGCGCGCAACGCGCCGTGCTCGCCCTGCACCCGCACCTCTCCCTCACCATCACCCGCGCCGACATCTCCCCGAACCCGCTGGACAAGGTCGACGCCCTCCTCTCCGAGGGCGACGTGGTGGCCGCGCGGGTCATCCACCTGCCCAGCGGGGCCCTGCACCTGTGTCTGAGCGACGTCGACGACGACGAGCCCGTGCTGCCGCCGCTCTCCGCCGTGCGCAACGGACCACCCTGGCTGCGCGAGAACCGTCCGTTGCTGCCGGTCGTGGAGGACGACGAGCACGCCGACGAGCCCGTGCTCGAGCCTGCCTCGGCGCAGAGCCCGGTTGAGTACGCGCGGGCGCAGGCGGCCTCCGAACTGGCCGAGACCTCCCAGGCCGAGCTGGTCGCCCTCGCCGCGATGGCCCACCTCGACGAGTCGTTCCGTCCGCCGCGCCCGTCTCCCGGACCGGGCCGCAGCCACGCGATTCGCCACCCGACCGCGCCGGCGATCCCGTTCCGGGTCGCGCCGACGCCGGCCCAGCCCGCCCAGCCGCACTCCGCCCTGCAGTCAACCCAGCTCTCCCTCGCCGAGGCGAAGGCGCGCATCACCCGGCTCGAGGCCCAACTCGTCGAGGCCGGCGCGACCGACTCCGACCTGGCCAAGCTGCGTGAGCAGGCGCGTTCGGCGCAGCTGCAGCTGCGCGACGCCCTCGTCGAGCTCGGAACGCTCCGCCACACCGTCGCCGAACTGCGCGACGAGCAACGCACCCAGAAGCGGATGCTGCGTGAGTCCCGCCGCACCGTCGCCGCGCCCCCTGCCTCCAGCGAATACGAAACCCGGCGCGCGCAGTGGGAGGACGCCTCCGGCTGGGTGCGCCACGAGATCCTGCTCGCCTGGGTCGACCGGGTACCCGAATCCGACCGGGAGGAATGGCCGCTCCCGCACAGCTACGTGCTCAGCGACCGCTTCGCGGACTCGCTGTCCGGGCTCGACGACGGCCAGCTGGCCAAGGCGTTCAAGGCATCCGTCGACGTGCTGACCGGGCGGGTGAAGACCCTCACCGGGCGGCACCTGCACGCGCTGCGCCAGGGCGCCGGCGCGGCCGACCCGCACCTGCTGCGCTGGGACGGCGCCCGGTGCATGCGCGTCTCGATTGAGCAGAACACGCCGGCCGCCCGCCGGATGCACTTCTGGCAGAAGCCCGACGGCGGGATCGAACTGATCCGCATCGTCACCCACGACGACATGGAGGCTTAGGCCGTATCGTCGTCAGCATGCCCCATTCGCTTCGCCCGCTGCTCCCGCACGATTCCGCCCAGGTTCTGCGGCTGAACAACGCTGCCGTCCCGGCGGTGAACTCCCTCGACGAGGCGAGCCTCGCCGCGCTGCTCGCCGAGTGCGCGCTCGCCGTGGTGGTCACCACGGATGCCGCGCCCGAGCACGTGCTCGGCTTCGCCATCGTCTTCGCCGCGGACGCCGACTACGCCAGTGAGAACTACCGCTGGTTCGCGGAACGGTCCCGTGAGTTCCTCTACGTGGACCGCATCGTGGTGGCCGACGGGGCCCGCGGCCAGGGGCTGGGCGAGGTGCTGTACCGATCGATCTTCGACTCGGCCGAGGCATCGGCGGCCGTCGTCGTGTTCTGCGAGGTCAACCTCGAACCACCGAACCCGGGGTCGCTGGCGTTCCACTCCCGCCTCGGTTTCGCCCAGATCGGCCAACAGTCCACCAAGAACGACACCGTCGTGGTGGCGCTCCTGGCCGCCTCGGTCGGGGAGTTCGCCGACCGCTGACCGGGCGTCACTCGAGCACGGCCAAAGCCTTCCCACACTTCGCGGCCAGGTGCTCCCGCACGTTGACGTCCAGTTGCGCCACCCGCCACGGCTCGAGATTGTCGGCGATATCGGCGCGCTTCACGGCGAGGGCGATCGGGTTGGCGCGGATGCCGGCGTAGTAGTCGGCGTCGCTCACGGCATCCGTTCGGGTGAGCAGTTCGACCGCGGCGACGACGCCGCCGGGGATGCCGGCGGCCAGCAGATCGCTGGGGGAGACATCCGTGTCCTCGAGCACGTCGTGCAGCCAGGCGGTCGCCTGCCCCAGCGGGTCGGCGAGACGTTCGGCGACCCGGCGGGGGTGATCGATGTAGGCGGCACCCAGCTTGTCGACCTGGCCGCGGTGAGCGGCCGTGGCGATGGACCGGGCGGTGGCGACGAACGGTGCGACTGCTGTGCCTGGCATGATGATCCCCCTGGGGTAGTGCGATCGAGAGTGAGTGCACGGCCGGCCGGACGTGGAGTCCAGTGGGCGCCTGCTCGGCACACGGTAGCGCGCCCCCGTGAACGGGGGGAGTATCCATGAGAAAACCGGCAAAACAACCCCTTTCGTGCACCCCGCACTGGGGGTACATTCCGCGACGTCGTCGGGGTCGGATCCGGCCCCGGGCTGCTAGGTTCGAACCAGGTGGTCATCCGACCACCGGCGAGACGGTTCATACGTCTTTCGCAAGGGCACACCCGTTGAGAAACGGGGTCGCAAAGGCACGGGACCTTCGGGTCAGCCGGCCTACCGAATGAATAGGGCCGAAGCAGATGAGCTTTCCATTCCTGGAGACCGACGCCCGCGTCGAGTCCGATGGTCTGACGCAGCCTGATGCCACCCTGACTGTGCCCGCAGTCGACAGCCCCGTTGCGACGGCGGCCGTCACCCCACAAACTCCATCAATCCGTCGTCGACTTGGGTAAGCAGACGACGGACTGAGGGAAGTCAGGTCGACCTTCGGGTGGCCGCCCTGACGCGGAATTGCGATGGGGGACCGATTCGGGTTCGGTCCCCCCTCGCATTCACCGCACGGCAGGGTCGCGGCCGGGCGAAATACTTCGCCATGCACGTTCGCATATGCCGTTTGACACACACTCAGCACTAGAAAGACCGGTAGTAAACCATGGCCAGGAAACCATTCGGCCGCCTTCGGAAGCTACCGCGTCGCCTGGGAGTGCAGCTGGCGGCCGCAATGCTCGCAGTCTCCGTGCCGCTGGTCATCATCTCGACGGTCGTGCTCACCACGGACTCGGCGGCGAGCCTGACCGCGGCGGCGGAAAACAAGGGCGTCACCGTCGCCACGGCGGTCGGCCTGCGGCTGGAAGACTGGATTAGGGAACGCAAGGGCGACCTGTCGGTCGTCGCAGCGTCGGCCGGTGACTTGGACAGCTCCGTGCTCGCGACTCGCCTGGCCAAGATCGACGAGGCATTCGGCAGCTACACCCTGATCGAGATCACTGACGTGGACGGTAAGGTTCTCTCCTCCAGCCGCCCAGGCGTCGCCCTCGACCCGACCGGGCAGGACTGGTTCCGTTCGGCCGTCGCCGGCGAGACCGTCTTCACCCCCCTGACCCTTCAGGGCGACCGGCTGCACTGGGTGCTCGCCCAGCCGCTGCTCGCCGACGACGGCTCGGTACGCGCCGTCTTGATCGCCAACCTCGACCCGACCGCCCTGAGCAAGCTGCTCAACCGTGACCTGGGCAAGGGCGTCGAGGTCGTCGCGGTCGACTCACTCCACCGATTGATCTACAGCACGGAAACCATGGGTGACGCGACGGAGCAGTCCGCGCTGCTGGCCGGCGGGATGCTCACGACCATCGTCGACAGCGAACCGGTCGCACAGGCGGCTCGCACCGGCAAGCCCGGCAGCGCCCGTTTCATTGACGAGGACGGACACGACGCCATCGGTGGCTACGACATCGTCGAAGGCCTGAACTGGGTGCTCATAGTGAAAGAAGACGCGAGCGCGGTGCTCGCCCCCGTGGAGAAACAGGTGCAGCGGTCGATTCTCCTGGCGGCCGTCGGCGTGCTCTTCGCCGTGCTCGCATCCAGCCTGATGGCCTGGAGTGCCGCCCGGCCGGTGCGCAAGCTCACTGCGGTCGCCCGTCGGGTCACCCGCGGAGACCTGCTGGCGCGCGCCGTGCCCACCGGGCCGACCGAGATGGTGGTGCTCGCCGACTCGCTCAACGCCATGCTTAACACCAGCCAGGAACTCATCGCCCGGCTGGAAGGCGCCGGGGTCGAGGTGAATTCCGCGGCCACCGAACTGTCGGCATCTTCCGACGAGCTCGCCGCGATCACCACCCAGCAGAGCGCCGCGGTCACGCAGGCCACCGCCACCACCGAGGAGTTGGCGCGGTCGTCGGTGGCGATCGCCGACACCGTTGACGATGTCGCCCGCCAAACCGCTGACACCCGGCGAAATCTCGAACAGGCCGAGGCCGACATCCTCGTCTCGAGCGAACGTACGCTGGCCCTGGCCAACCGGGTGAAGGACATCGAGTCGCTCCTGGTGCTGATCAACGACATCGCCGACCAGACCAACCTGCTCGCCCTCAACGCCGCGATCGAAGCGGCCAGGGCCGGCGAGCACGGCCGCGGTTTCGCGGTCGTCGCCGACGAGGTGCGGCGCCTGGCCGAACGGTCCAAGTCCAGCGCCGGCGACATTGCCGAGATCGTCAGCGCGGTGCAGCATGAAACCAACGCGACCGTGATGGCGATGGAAAAGGGCGCCAAGCAGATGCAGCAGGGTCTGCTCCAGCTCGAAGCGGTGACGGATGCCAACGGTCAGGTCAGCCTGACCACCCAGCAGCAGCGAAGTGCCACCGCGCAGGTCGTGGAAACCATGGAACAGCTCGCCGACGCCAGCCGGCAGATCTCGATCACCGCCCGCCAGATCGCGGCCTCGGCCGGCGACCTTGCGGACCTGGCCCACAACCTCGAAGCCACCGCCGGTGCAGGCAACGGAGAGCGATGACGCAAGCGCACGTTGTGCTGGTTCCCGTGGGGGAGGACCTCTTCGCCGTGTCGATCGACCGGGTGAGCCAGGTGGTCGCCGCGCCATCGCTCACCCGACTGGTCACCGCGCCTTCGCACGTGCTCGGCCTGTTCAACCTGCGTGGGCAGATCGTCCCGCTGCTCGACACGGCTGCGCTTCTCGGCCTGCCCGCTGGGCAACCTCCGATGTTCGCGGTCGTGCTGCAGTCCAGGCAGGGCCTGGTCGCCCTCACCGCGACCGCATTTCCTCGTCGGGCCGGCCTCGGTGACCCGGTCGGTCCGTCCGACCTGCCGGGCACTGCGGGCACCTACCGGGTGGAGGAGAGCGTCGTCGTGCGGCTCGACCCCGACCTTCTCCTGGCCAGGGACCGCCCGCTGCGTGCCGGTGAGAATTCCGTGCCGGTTCGCCCGCCTGTCGGAGCGATCGAGCCTGTGGGCGCCATCACCCGGTCCGGGTCGGCCGGATGAGCATCCTGGGCATCGACCAGATCCGTGCGCTGTTCGCCCAGGAGGCCGAGGTACGCCTCGCCGAGCTTGACCGGTTACTGCTCCTGCTCGAGCAGCAGGACGGTGACGAAGCCCTGATCCGGGCCATCTTCCGCGAATTGCACACGCTCAAGGGCTCCGCGGCCGTCGCCGGCCTGGACGGCGTGAGCCAGCTGGCGCACGAGCTCGAGGAACTCGTCGGCGGGATCCGCTCCGGCACCCTGGCGGTCACGCCCGCGATCATCGACGCGCTCCTTGCCGGCGCCGACCAGCTTGGCAGCATCATCGCGGGCAACCCGGCCGGCGAGGCCTGCACCGAAGCCGGCGACGAGGCCGGCGACGAGGCCGGCGACGAGGCCGGCGACGAGCCGGTCGTCGCCGTCATGGTCATCGACGAGAGTGCGACGCCGGTGACCGCTGTCGATCCGTCCCCACGGGTTCCGATGGGCGTGGAAACTGCCACCGGCCCCGAGCCCGGCGGCGTGGTGATGGTGCCGATGGACCGGCTCGACGAACTCGTGCGCCTGATCGGGGAATCGGCATCTGCCCACCTTCGGATGGGCAGCATGCTGATGGAGAAATTCGGCCTCGATCCGACTCTGAACCCGGAATTCAACGAACTGTCGCGCACGCTCAACGAGCTGCAGGAACGGGCCATGCGCACCCGGATGGTGCCGCTGTCCACCATCACCGACAAGCTCCAGCGTGCCGTGCGCGACCTGGCCCGGGCACAGGGCAAGACCATCCGCTGGGAGGTGCGCGGGGCGGACACCGAGCTGGACCGTGGCATGCTCGTTGCGCTCTCCGACTCCCTGCTGCACCTGGTGCGGAACGCCGTCGACCACGGGATCGAACCCGACGTGGTGCGCGCCGCGGCAGGCAAACCGGTGGGCGGCACCATCCGGCTGCACGCCATGCAACTCGGCTCCGAAGTGATCGTGGCGATCACCGACGACGGTGGCGGGATCGACACTTCGCGGGTCCGGGCGCAGGCCGAGGGCCAGGGCGTCGACACGTCACGGCTGAGCGACGAAGACGTCCAGCAGCTGATCTTCCGGGCCGGGCTGTCGACGACGGCGTTCGTCACGGACGTGTCGGGGCGCGGCGTCGGCCTCGACGTCGTTCGCACCACTGTGGAGGCCGCCCACGGCAGGGTCGAGGTGCGCTCGGAGCCGGGCCGGGGCACCGAGTTCCGCGTCATCGTGCCGATCACCCTGGCCGTGCTCCGGTGCCTCCTGGTGGAATCCGGCGGTCAGCGCTTCGCCCTGCCCTTCCACAGGGTCGTGCTCTCCCAGCGCTTCGACGAAACACGGCAGACCAGTGCCGAAGGACGAACGGTGATCTGGGTGGAGGACCAGCCGGTTCCGGTGTCGGCCCTCGCGGGCACCCTCGGCATCTGCGGCGGCTCCACGGACGGCCCGATCGTGGTGCTGGCCGACACCGCCCGGCGGCACGGCTTCCAGGTCGACCGGCTGGTCGGCCAGCGGGACGTGGTGATCAAGGGGCTCAGCACCCTCCTGCCGCACCTGCCCGCGGTCGCCGGGGCCAGCGTCGAGCCCGACGGCTCGATCCTGCTTGTGCTCGACCCGCCCGGGCTGATCCAGCGGGCGCGGCAGGCGACACGCGGCCAGGCTTCCCCTCGGCGTCCCACCGCGGATCCGACGAACGCCTGGCACGCCGCCGCGTCCGGCGAACGGACTTCGGCCGGATCATTGCAGCGCATCCTCGTCGTCGACGACGCGCTGACCGTCCGGGAGCTGCAGCGCAGCATCCTGGAGCGTGCCGGTTTCGACGTGCGCGTGGCCGTCGACGGCCTGGACGCGCTGGCGAAGCTCGCCGAGGGGCCCAGTGAGCTGATCCTCACCGACATCGAGATGCCGTTGATGGATGGCTTCGCGCTGACCGAGGCGGTGCGCGCGGCCCCGGACCTGACCAACATTCCGGTGTTGATCCTGAGCTCGCGCTCGAGCGAGGCCGACCGGCAGCGGGGGCTGGAGGCCGGCGCCGACGGCTTCATCCTCAAGAGCGGCTTTGACGAGGGAAGCCTGCTCCTCGCCGTGAACCGGCTGATCGGGGCGCGCCGATGATCGGGCCGGCAGCCGCGCCACGCTCCGGGAAATCGATCCGGGTGCTGATCATCGACGACCTGCCCACCGACCGCGCCCGCCTCGCCCGGACGCTGCAGAGCGACGGCGACATCGTCAGCCTCGGCCAGGTCGCAACCGGTCCGGCCGCCATCGGCCGGGTCGCCCGCGAACATCCCGACGTCATCCTCCTCGGTCTCTCCACGACCGACGGAAGCGGCCAGTCCCTGATCGAGCAGGTCATGGCGCACACGCCGACGCCGATCCTCGTGCTCTCCACCCAGATCGAGAACCGGCAATCGCCGGGCGCGGTCGACGCGCTCGTGGCCGGGGCCCTCGACGTGCTGCCGGCTCCCGTGCGGTGGACTCCCGACCTGGAGGCCGGGCTACGGCGCACAGTGCGCCAACTCAGCCGTGTGCAGACCATCCGCCACCCCCGGGGCGTGCTGGCCAGACCGCCCGGGGCCGTGCCGACCACCCCGTCCGGCCGTACCCGTCAGGCCGTTGTGGCCCTGGCGGCATCGACGGGCGGTCCGAAGGCGCTCGCCACGGTGCTGGCCGGGCTCGGCGGGCTGGCCGCCCCGGTGCTCGTGGTGCAGCACCTGCATCCGGACTTCACCGGCGGGCTCTTCGACTGGATGACCCGGGTCTCCGCGTTGCCGGTCGAGATAGCCGTCCACGACCAGGTCGCCCGCCCCGGGCGGGTCTACCTGGCCCCGGGCGGGCGGCACCTGCGACTGGGCGCCGGTCTTCGCCTCGTACTCGCGTCGACGCCGGTCACCATCCACCAGCCGTCCGCGAACGAACTCTTCCAGTCCGTCGCCCGAAACGCCGGTTCGGCCGGGGTCGGCGTGATCCTCACCGGGATGGGCGATGATGGCGCAGCGGGGCTGCTGGAGATGCACCGCGCCAACGGTCAGACCCTGGGCCAGGACGAGGAGTCCTGCGCAGTCTTCGGGATGCCGCGCGCGGCCTATCGCCTCGGCGCGGTCAGCGACCTGCTGTCGGTCGACCTGCTGGCGGCCGCGATCCTGCGCTGCGCGGCACGGGGGACGGCATGAACGGCCAGGGACTCGCGGGCATCGGGTCCGCCGGCACGGATGCCTCGACGCTCGTGACCGACGCCGTCGTCGACCGGGTGGCCGAGCTGCTGCGGTCGGCGGTCGGTTTGCGCGCCGAGCCGACCCTGCGCGGCCGGATGCGCCGGTGCATCCGTGACGAAATCGCCGACAACGGCACGGACTCCGAATCGTACCTGCGCGCGCTGACGGCTGGTTCCGCGCTGCGGCAGAGCCTGCTCAACCGCATCACGGTGCAGGAGACCGCCTTCTTCCGCCATCCGGAGCACTTCGCCCTGTTGGAGCGGGAGATCCTGCCCGCCACGCGCCGGCCGCTGTCGATCTGGAGCGCCGGGTGCGCCAACGGCCAGGAGGCGTACAGCCTGGCCATGCTGCTCGAGGAGCAGCGCATCACCGGCTCGATCATCGCCACCGACATCTCCACCTCGGCTCTCGCCCGCACGGATGCCGCCCTGTACTCGACCAGGGAGGTGAGCGGCCTGGCGCCCGCGCGCCTCGAGCGACACCTCAGTGCAGTGGGCGACGGCTGGGAGATCACGCCGGCGTTGCGCACCCGGGTGAGCACGATGCACCACAACCTGATCGGCCCGGTGCCCTCCCGGGTGCGGTCCTGCCAGATCGTCTTCTGTCGCAACGTGCTGATCTACTTCTCGCCCGAACACGCCCGGATCTTCCTCGACCGGGTGGCCCAGGCGATGCCGGCCGCCTGGTTGTTCCTCGGCTCGTCCGAGACGATCTGGGCGATCGGCGACCGCTACGAGACCGTGCGCTTCGGCGACACCTACGCGTATCGCCCGCTGCCCGGTTCCGGGACGCCGGCGGCGGTGCCGCGCTCCCTGCCAGCACCGTCACCCGAGGCGCCGTTCCGCGCGCACGCCCGGCCCACCCCCGACGCCGCGACTCCGGCCGACCACGACGAGGCTGCCATGATCGCCGGCCTGGCTCGCAGCGGTCAGACCGAGCTGGATGCCGGTCACAACGCCGCCGCGGTCGTCCTCTTCCGCAAATGGGCGTACCTGGCGCCGCAGGACAGCCTGGCCCACCTCCACCTCGGGCTCGCTCTCGAGGCCGCCGCCGATCCTGCCGCCGCGCACCGCGCGTTCAGCGCGGCCCGCCGGGCCCTGGACCTGGCAGACCCGGCCGAGGTCGAGCACGCGATCGACGGCTATTCGATCGCCGAACTCCACAAACTTCTCGACGCCAAACAGCAGGAGCCAACCCGATGACGACCATGGTGTGTTTCCGATCAGACGGGACGTCATATTGCCTGCCGGTCGAGGCGACGCGGGCGGTGCGCACGGCGGACGGGCTGGTCCCCGTGCCCGGATCCGGACCCGACATCGCCGGGGTGCTTCCCGGCGGCCCGCCCCTGACCGTGCTCTCCGCCCTCGGCGCAGGCGGCAGCCACGTGATCGTGATCGAGTCGCGCGGGGCATCCTTCGGCCTGCTCGTCGACTCCGTCTCCGGGCTGCGCGAGTTCGCCGACGACGAGGTCCGGCCCGCCCCGACCGGTCAGGGCCTGGCATTCATCTGCGGTCTGGTCGACTCGGGTGGCGAGCTCATCCTCGTCGCCGACCCCGAGGCTCTGGCGGCCCGCCTGTGATCAGCCCGGCCGTGACCGCCGCGACCGTGACAGCAGCGTCGGGCGCCACCACCGTGCTGATCACAGACGACTCGCTCGTCATTCGCGCCGTCGTGCGCTCCCACCTCGAGGCGGCCGGCTACCGAGTGGTCGAGGCCGTCGACGGCCGGGCCGCAATCGCCCACTGCCGCCAGACCCCGCCCGATGTGATCCTCCTCGACATCGAGATGCCCGGACTCGACGGCTACGAGGTGCTCGAGATGCTCAAGGCCGACCCGATGTTGATGGACCTGCCCGTCGTCTTCCTGACCACGCTGACTGATATGGACAATGTGCTTCGCGGTCTCCGCGGCGGCGCCCACGACTATCTCAAGAAGCCGTTCGAACCGGCCGAACTTGTGGCGCGCGTCGCCGCGGCCGCGCACGTCAAGAAGCTGCAGGACCAGCTCCGCCAGCGCAACGCCGAGCTGGACCTGCTCAGCCGTACGGATGCCCTCACCGGGCTGAGCAACCGGCGCCACCTCGAGTTCGTGCTCGCGCACTACCACGCCGATTCCATGCGTCATCAGGACCCGCTCAGCGTGCTCCTGCTCGACATCGATCACTTCAAGCGTGTCAACGACGGCTATGGGCACCCGGCCGGCGACGTGGTGCTCACCGAATTCGCCAGTCGTCTCCGGGCGGAACTGCGCGAGGGGGATGTCGCCGGTCGCTGGGGAGGGGAGGAATTCCTGGTCGTGCTCCCGCGCACCGATCTCGCGGGGGCGTTCGCCCTCGCCGAGCGCATCCGGCTCGCCGTCACGGCGACCCCGATGAACGCGGGCGGCGCCCTGATCCCGGTCACCGTGAGCGGCGGCTGTGCCGTGGGCCCGCTGGGAAACGCGGCCGAGCTGGTCGGCCGGGCGGACGCCCTGCTCTATACGGCGAAGGGCGACGGTCGCAACCGGATCGCGGCCGACGTTGCCGTGGCGTCCCTCGCCCCCTGATCCCGGCTCGCGTTTCGCGGTGCGACGCCGGCTACCCGGGGCCGCACGCGGCGAGATGCCGCCGCGCTCGGCCCCGGGCGCAGGTGCGCTAGTTCGCCGGTTCGGTGACCGTGTTGCTCTGCAGGGTCACCGCGGTCTGCGAGAGCAGCCGCCCGTTGATCGTTGCCCCCGTCTTCATCGCGATCAGCGTCTTGCCGAGGATGGTGCCCTCGAAGTGCGCCGTGGTGCCGATCGAGGTGGAGCCGGCGGTCTGCCAGAACACGTTCTTCGCCTGCACGCCGCCGGCGAGGGTGACGTTCTTCGCGGACGCCTCATCGAGGTTGCCGGAGATCTGGAAGATGAACACGTCGTCCGGTCCGCCGGAGAGGGTGACGTCGGTGGAGATGGTCACGTCGGTGTTCCACTTGTAGAGGCCGGGCAGGAGGGTGAGCCCGCCGATCTCGCCGGCGCCCAGGTCGACGAAGTCGGGGTTGACGCGCCCGGCCGCATCACCGTAGGCGATCCCCATGTCGCCGACGACCGTGGTAAGGAAGGACGGGGCGGTGACCTCGCACGGCGGTCCGGCGGCGTCGACCGAGAAGATGGTTCCGGTCTGCACTTCCGGGCAGGTGAGGAGGATGGCCGCGCCGGTGATCGGGCTGGCACCGACGTTTCCGTTGACGGCCGAGGCGTAGACATCCGTCACGCCGGTCTGCGAGAGGATGGCGAACGTGCCGGCGGTGCCGAGTTCGATCGGAGCCTGGGGGAGGCCGGTCGCCGAGGCCGACCCGGCGATGGCGGCGCTGCCGGCGCCGGCGACGGCGACGGCCAGGAGCAGTCCGAGCTGGGCCTTGCGGGTGGTGGTGAGATTCTGGAACTTCATTGCGGTGGTTTCCTTTCGGCGAACCCGCGCTCTGCGGATTCGGGCAGGGCCACCGTGGTGCGGTCCCCGATGCTGCACACCGGGTTTCTAACGTCGGTACCGTCCCCGAAGGGCCCCAGGTCCCACGCACACAGGCGTCCACCACGTACGACTTCGTACGCCCCACGGGACCGATTCCAACGAATCGAATCTGTCTAACCCCCAGACTAGGGGTGGTTTCTGTCTTCTTGAGGGACTGGAGTGATTAATCTGATGAATTCCTCGGGCCGGGCGTGTCCCCGATGCCGCCGGGCGCTCAGGGCTGGCCGGCAGGCGGAATCGGGACAACAATGTGGGCCATGATCGTGTTGGTTGTCTGCGGCGTGCTGGCCCTGGCCGGGGTCGTGGGGGTGGCGGTCTGGGGCGGGATCGATCTGCGCTCGCCGGTAGTCGGCGCATCCGACCCCACGGCGCAGCATGCGGCGTCGGTGTCGCCAATCCCGGTGCCCAGCGCACGAGTGTCGACGGGGCTCCGTCGCTTCGTCTGGTGGGCGACCGTGGTCACGGTGACCGGAACTGTCTCCGGTCTGCTGATGGCCGGAGCCGGAGGAAGGCTCGTCATGCGAGTGCTCGCGCTGACCTCCCCGTCGGCCGCGGGCAGGATCACCGAGGCGCAGGCGCGCGTCGGCGACATCACGGTCAACGGAACCTTCGCGTTCCTTGTTTTCGGCGCACTGCCGGGGGCATTCCTGTCGGCGATCCTCTACGTCGTGATCCACCGCTGGCTTCCCCGCGGCCGGCTCGGGGGCGTGATCTTCGGTCTGCTCCTGCTGGCCCTGTTCGCGACGACCCTCGACCCGCTCCGGGCCGACAACATTGATTTCGACATCGTCGGGCCGGGCTGGCTGGCGGTCCTGCTCTTCTCTGTCGTCGTGATCCTGCACGGGATGCTGGTGGCTGCGTTCGCGGGCTGGTACAGCGGACGCCTCCCCCCGCCGACGCGACGAACCTGGCCTGCCTACTCGCCGCTGCTGGCGGCCGTCGTCTACTTGCCGCTCGGGCTGGTGCTCCTCGCCGCCGCCATCCTGACCCTGATCGGCTGTGCGCTCATCCCGGCCGCGCCTCGTTGGTGGACCTCCGATGCCCTGATCCGGGCCGGACGGATCGCCCTGCTCGCGCTCGGGGTCGTCTCCATCCCGGGCGTCATCGGTTCGGTGGCCTCGATCATGACCCGGTGATCGTCTGGCGTGGCCGCGCAGGTACCTAGACGCGGCACCGGCGGCGGGGCACAATAGTCGAGAGTTGAGGCCCGTTCCCCACCGATCGTGCACCCCCGGGAGGAGTCAGGCGCTCGGGCAGCACCGATGTCGTTGGAGTGCGTCATGGACAGTATCCTCACCTTCGTTGCACTGCGGCCTCCGGTGCAGGGCGCTCCGCCGGCGCCCCGGCTGGCCGATGGCACCGCGTTCCAGCAGGAGCTCGCCCACGCGGTCGCCGGGCCGACGGCCGCGGCCGACGCGGTGGCAGCGGCACGGGCCTTCGCGGACGGCGTGCGATTCGTGGCCAGGGCCGATCAGGTGAATCGAGGGCCCGAACTTGTGTCTCTGGTCGAGAAGCTCACCGGTGACGACGCGCGCACCCTCGCCCAGGTGACGTCCGCCGTTCGCGCTGCGATCGGCGGGATCCCCCCGGCGGACTGGGCCGAGGACGCCGGAAAGGCCAAAGACAGCGTGCTCGCGGGCTACCTGCTCGAACCCGACGGGCCCAGCGCGGCCCTGGCCGTGACGCTGGTGCGTGCCTACGCGCTGGCCGAGGCGGTGTCGGCGGGCGTCGCATCCGTGGCCGGAATCGACTCACTCCTGGCGGCGCCCCTCCTGCTGCCGGACACCCTGATCCGGCTGCGTGACACGGCGCCCGTGGCAGCCGAAACACCGTCGCTGGAGGCGGCGGTCACCGAGCTGCTGCACCGATTCGCGGCCGCCCGCGACGAGCATGCACGCCTCGGGCAGGCGCTCACCGACCTCGACAGCCACGACGAAGACGAACTGCTGCTGAGCGAACTGGGTGAGCAGCGGCCGCTCGCCGACCTCTATCGCACCCGCTCCGCCCGAGCCGCCGCCCCGCGCGAGAACGATCACAACCGGCCCAAGCCGACCCCCGACGAGGATGCCTTCGGCTCGTCGCCGCTGCGCCGCGCGGCCAGCCGGTCGAACGTGGTGCTCTCCGACACCGCTGTGCGGCTGCTGTCGACGCCCGCCCAGGAAGCACTCCGCAATCTCGAACTCGACCCGGCGACATCCGCCGTGCGCGACATGCAGCTCGCCGTGCGAGCCCGCCATGACGCGGCCGGCCAGGATCTGCGCACCCTGTCGATCCAACTCGGCACCCACCTGGGCACGGTCGACGACCGTACCCACCATCTCATCTCCGAGCTGATCGGAAAGTGGAAGGTCGACCCGGTCGACGACCCGGCGGCCACGGAGCCCGTCGCCACCGCGGCCCCCGGCGCGCACACCGCGGTCACCCCGCTCGGCATCGCCGACCTGCACGTCGTGCGAACCCACCTCAGCCGCTACGAGCGCGGTGAGGTCGCCAGCCTCGAGAACGCTCTGCCCGGCGAGAAGCTCACCCACACGGTGAGTCAGATCGACGAGACCGAAACCACGAACACCACCGAGACCGAGCAGACCGACCTGCGCTCGCTCGCCCAGACCGCCGCCGAGCAGAGTTCGGGCAAGACCACAGCGCAAGCGGTCGGCAGCGGCCGCGGCCCGCTCACGAGCGACGGACCGGAGACCTTCTCCCGGACGGTGACGGATGCCGTGTCGTCAAGTTCCACGAACCGTACCCGCAACACCGCGGTGCAGCGGATGCTCCGCCGCAACGAGCAGGCGCAGGAACACCTCATCGACAACGCGGCCGGAGCCGGCCCGCGCCTGGGCGTCTACCAATGGCTGGACAAGATCTACCAGGCACAGGTGTTCAGCTACGGCACGCGACTGCTCTACGACGTGATCGTGCCGGAGCCGGCCGCCCTGTTCCGCGAGGCGCTGGCGCGGCCGCGCGGCGAGGGCGTGCTCCCGTCGAAGCCGGCCCGATTCACTGTTCCGGCCGACACGCTCGGTCCGGAGAACTGGTCGTACTATGCGACCGGGCATCAGGCCAGCGGCGTCGAGGCGCCGCCGCAGGCGCAGATCATCGTCACCGAGAATTTCGGCGGAAAGGCGGCGGATCCGTTCAGCGGCGAGCTCAACGCCAACAACCTCGAATTGGGGGAGAGCCGAAGCACCCGGGTGCCCAAGGGCTTCAAGGCCACCACCTACCGCCTGGTCGCCCTCGCGAGCGGGTGGACTGCATTCCGGCTCCGCGTCGTGATCGGCTCGAAGCGGGTGGCGATCGACGGAGACTGGAGCGGAAAGGTATTCACCGGTCGGCTCGACGGCGAGGTGGAAAGCCTGCCCGTGGGCCTGATCGCCGACGGTGACGGGGTCAGCCCCGGCCTGTGCACGCTCGCCGTGGCGATAGAAATCATCTGCGAACCCACGGAGGCCGCGATCGCGGCCTGGCAGACGAAGGCCCACGGCCTCATCCTCGCGGCCAACCAGCAGCGCTTCGCGGACTACGAGGAGAGGGTCGCGAACCGGGACGCGACCGCGCGGCTCACCCTGCGCGACCTCACTCCCGAGGCGAAGACCCGGCTCATCCGCACCGAACTCCAACGCACTGTCTTGGCGGTGCTCACCGGCCAGAACTTCAGCACCTTCAACGCGCTCAGGTTCGACGGACTCGGTTTCCCCTACCCGGATGCGACCGCGGCCCTCGCGCTCTCGGCCTACATCCGGTTCTTCGAACAGGCCGTGGAGTGGGATCACCTCGAGTGCGCCTTCTTCCCCTACTTCTGGGGTTCGCGGTCCTCGTGGGTCAGCAAGCTGCTCACCAGGGAGGCCGACCCGAGGTTCGCCGCCTTCCTCGGCGCGGGAGCCGCGCGCGTGGTGCTGCCGATCCGGCCGGGCTACGAGATCGCGTTCGAAAGGTTCCTCAACACGGGCACGACGCCGAGCACCACGGAACTCCTCGACGTGGGCGGCCCCCTGTGGGTGTCGCTGATCGCCGAGCTGCGCGCGCAGGGCGCGGCGCCGGACTCGGAGAAGCCGGTCGGCGCACCGTGGGAATTCCGTCTCGCCTCCGACCTCGTGCGCGCCCGCCGCGACGACCGGCTGCCCACCTGGACCCTGACCGCGGGCGACTGGGTCGAGAAGCCCGACGCCGGATCCTGACGCCCCCATACCCTCGCAGCCATGCAACCCTTCGATCCGCCGGCACACGGGGCCAGCGGCACCCAGATCGCGTTCGACGAGCGCCGGCTGCGCTACCTCGAGTGCCTGGCCACCCGGTCCTTCGTCAGGGGGCGCCGCTTCGAACGGTGGAATGCGGCCGAGAAGCGGCGCGCCCCCGTGCCGGTGGAGGGCAGCAAGACGGGAGAAGTGCGCTCGCCCTACGACGCCGGCCACGCCACCCTCTGCGACGCCGTGCACGACCTCGGCCTGGAGGCACTCGACCCGGGCCTGGCGGTGATCGCCGCCGAACTCGATGCGCTGCCCGACGCCCAGCGCGACGCCCGGCAGAGGGACTGGCTGCTCACCGACAACCGGGAGACGGCTCTGGCCAGGGCGCTGCTCGTGCGGGCTCGGCCGGAACGACAGGACGAACTCTTCGGCTGGGACCGCACCGGGGTGACCCCCGAGGCATACTGGGCGAAACTCGAGGTGCCGTCTGTGCACATGGAGTACCTGCTGGAAACCGCCGACTTCGGCGCGAACGAGATTCTGCGCCTGCTCTACCTGCTGGGCGACACCCCGGAGCACCTGCAGGATGCCGCCCTGCTCTGGCGGGACCCGGCCAGCCAGGGCCCCGACCCGAACTTCCCGGAGAGCGTCGCATCCGCACTTCATTCCTCGTTCACGAATTTCAAGTACTGGTTCGATGACCCGTTCCGCTGCGATGAGTTCTCCGGTCGCGCCAAAGAGATCCGCACGAAGAAGACCGAGCTGGCCAACTCGGTCAATCGCCATGAGGAGATGGAGGACGGCCAGGACATGACCTACTGGTCGGAGAACCACCGGCTGCTCTTCGCCACCGCCGAATACCTGGCCGGGCAATACTGGCCGGGAGACCCGTTCGTGTCCCAGCGCGCCAACCGTAGGGACGGGCCGAACGGGCCGCCGCGTCCGGGCGACCGCACCGGGGCCGAACACCGCACGGCCGCAGCCGTGCGCGTGCTGCGCTGGCTCAACGAACGCCTGCGGCTGGGCTTCGCCGAGTGGAACGCCCCCGGCTACTATGTGGAAGATCTGCTGCCGTTGTTGAACCTGGCCGACTTCGCGGTCGACCCGGAGATTCGCACCCGGGCGGTCATGGTGCTCGATCTGCTCGTCTTCGACCTGGCCGTGGCCTCCCCAACGGGCGCATTCGCCGGCTCGGCCGGCCGGGCCTACTTCGAGAACAAGAACTGCGTCTGGGAGCAGGGCACCCGGGACACCGGTGAACTGCTCTTCGGCCAACTGGGGCACTTCGTGCAGTCCAGCAACGCCGCCGTTTTCCTGGCCACCTCCCCGGCCTACCGGCCCCCGGATGCACTGGTCGCCCTGGCCAGGCGCGGCCCGTCCCGGTTCACCGCCCGCAGCCGGGTGTCCATCGACTTCGACGAGGCGGCCGCCTACGGGGTGGGAACCAGCACCGCCGAGGACATGGAGTTCTGGTGGAGCCGGGCCGCCTACGCGACCAAACAGACGATCATCGCCTCCCGCCGGGTGGCGACCGAGGCCGGCCTCCTGCAGACGCCTCCGTTCAAGGCGATCCTGCCGATGATCAAGACCATCGCGGAGGCCATCGACACGGTCGAAGATATCGGCGCCGGCATCCTCGGCGGAGTCGCGGGGGCGATCGGCGGCTTCGCCGTCGGCGGCCCGGTCGGTGCGGTGATCGGTGGCGCGGCCGGGGCGATCGCGGGAGGATCCGGCCCGGACTTCACTGAGGTGGATGCCGCCGACACCTTCTCCGCGCTGACCGAGGGGTCGGTGCTCAGCCGCGCCAACCTCTACCTCCACCGCACCGGCGGCGCGACCCTGGGCAGTGTGCAGAACTTCCGGCGGGGCCAGATCAACTTCCAGGGGCTGCCCTGCATCGCGGCACTGGCCGGCGGCGGCATGGTCTGGACCAGCTATCCCTCGGCCGGAACCCGGCTGACCGCGACCCTGCTGTTCGGTGCGGTCAAGATCGACGAGACGCTCCTGCCGGCCGGCCATGACGGCCCGAACTGGTGGACCGGGAACGCCGTGCAGCCGCGGGTCGTGCAACAGGGCGGCGCGGCGATCACGGCCTACCGGGCGCAGGCGATCCAGAATCTGCTGTTCGGCCCGCGCACCCACGCCTGGTTTCCGAAGAACCAGTTCGACGAGGTCGTCGGGCCGGAGGCCGCCCGGTGCAACCTTGACTCGGCCCGCTGGTTCTTCGGGCGCAGCGGCGAGAGCTACGTGGCGCTGCTCTCGGCCAGGGAGACCACGTGGGCCGACAGCGGACCGTGGAAAGACGCGGAGATCCGGGTCGACGGCGACACGAACGTGTACATCACCCAGATCGGCTGCGCCGCCGAGTTCGGCAGTTTCGAACGGTTCATGGCGATGGTGGGCCTGGCCCGGGTGCACATGTCCGGTCTGAACTCGAGCGGGGAGCTCCGCTGCAGCTACGACGTACCCCTGGGCGAACGGCTTGAGCTGCACTACGACGACGGGGCGCGCTACGGCGGTGAACCGGTCGTCGACGACGGCTTCCCCCGGCATCGGAGCCCGGTCGCCAGGATCGGCTGGCAACAGGACCGGTACGCGATCCAGCACGGCAATCGCTCCGTCGTGCACGATCTGGTGCGCGGCACCCGCACGGTCGGAGGCGTCCTGACCGAGCTGGTCCACGACACTCCGCTCACCGTGTACGCGCAGAATATGGCGCTGCTGCCGGGGCTGCTCTACAAGGGGATCGACCGGGACGCGGCCCTGGGCGCGCTGATCCGCCGCCTTCGGGATCGCGCCCCCGACGTGGTGGGCCTCAGCGAGATGTGGTCGGCCGACGACCGGGAGCGGGTCACCCGCGAGCTGGGCGACCTGTACCCGTTCGTCGCCGAAGGGCCGCACGAGGCATCCGTCGACCTCGGCCTGACCGAGTTCGAGTTGATGGGCGGCGGCCTGCTGCTGCTGAGTCGGCACCGCATCGTGGCCTGCGGCGGCACCGTCTACCGGCAGTGCTCCGGCGAGGACTGCCTGAGCAACAAGGGCGTGTTGCACGCGCGCATCGAACCCATCGGGAACCCCTGCACGGTGGACCTGTTCCTCACCCACACTCAGGCGGCGTCGCCGACGATCGGCGGCACCGTCGCCGGTGCGCGCGCGGCCGTTCGCGGGCAGATCCGGCACCTGGCGGCGTTCATCCGGGCCAGCCGGGACGTGATCGGCCCGGCCATCCTGTTCGGCGACTTCAACGTCGATCTCTTCGCGCACCCCGAGCTCTACGACTACCTGGTGAGCGAGCTCGGCGATCCGGTGGACCTGGCCCCGACCACGGATGTCGCGGGTGTGGTTCGCCCCGCCGGCACCAGCGAGAGCGACGACGGCGAGATCTCCTCGTTCCACGACGGGCATCCGAGCCGCCCGGCCGACGACCCGGCGCGATTCGGCCCCACGGTGGAACGGCTGGACTACCTCTTCGCCTTTCCGGGGGCGCTTTACAGCCAGCACCGGGCGAACGCGGAGGTCGTGACCGTGCAGTGGGAACCCGGCCGGGACATGTCCGACCACTACGGCATCCAGGCCGAGATCGACACCACCCGGCAGGGCTTCCCGGAGGACGGCGGCATTGCGGCGCTCGCGGTCACGCTGCGGAGTGTGACCTGCCTGCAGACCACGAGCGGTCCGGGCGACGACGAGGTGAGGTTCACCCTGACCGCCCGGACGAGCAACGGCCGGATCCTCAGCCAGAGCACCCCGACGCTCGAAGACGTTTCCGCGGGCACCAGGCAGGTCTTCGAGCTCCAGCCGCTTCGCCTGCCCGACCCCGGCGACGAGCTGTGCCTGGGGCTGTCCGGCATCGAGGTCGACGACCTCTCGGCCGACGACTCGCTCGGCCGCACCCGACTGGTTTTCGACCGGCAGGAGCTGCTCGCGGTGCTGGGCACCGGGGTGTGCATCGTCACCTTTCCGCTGCTCACCGGCGACGGCTCCGAATACGTGGTCGAGGTGGAACTTCAGCGCGGCGGTTGACCGTCCACGACCTCGCCCGGCGGGACCTCCGGCCTAGCCGTGTTCCGGCCCGCGCAGTACGGTGCCTTAACGGGGTCCTTCCGGCGCACCGGCGTCGATCCAGCGATCCCACGCAGGGTTGGAGTCTTCATGACCGAGCGCAGTGTGGTCTGGTTCAACGAGATCGGCCTGGCCGACATCCCCCAGGTCGGCGGCAAGAACGCGTCGCTCGGGGAGATGGTGCGATCCCTGGCGAGCCAGGGCGTGCGCGTACCCGACGGGTTCGCGACGACCGCGGATGCCTACCGCGCCTTCATCACCGCGAACGGGATCGAGCCGGCCCTCCGCCACCAGCTCGAACTGTTCCACTCCGGCGAGGCGTCGCTCCGCGCCACCGGTGACGCCCTGCGCGAGTTGTTCCTGGGCGGGGAGTTTCCCGAGGAGATCGCCGACGACATCCGCTCGTCGTACCGGGAGCTGTCGGAGAAATCGGGCCAGGCCAACCTGGCCGTCGCCGTGCGCAGCAGCGCCACCGCCGAGGACCTGCCGGATGCCAGCTTCGCCGGCCAGCAGGAGACGTTCCTGAACGTGACGGGCGAACGCGACCTGCTCGACGCCTGCCGCCGTTGCTACGCCTCCCTCTTCACCGACCGGGCGATCAGCTACCGGGAGGTGAAGAAGTTCGACCACCTCGAGGTGGCGCTGTCGATCGGCATCCAGCGGATGATCCGCTCCGACGTGGGCGGCTCTGGGGTGATGTTCTCGATCGACACCGACAGCGGTTTCCCGGGTGCCGCCGTGATCAGCGCGGCCTTCGGCCTCGGCGAGACCGTGGTGCAGGGCACCGTCGACCCCGACAAGTACCTGGTCTTCAAGGCGCTGCTCGAGCAGCCCGGCTGCACGCCGATCATCGAGAAGACCCTCGGGGCCAAGGCCCGCAAGATGGTCTACGCCAAGGGCGGCAGCGCCCGCACCCGCATGATCGACACGCCGGAGCGGGAGCGCCAGTCGTTCGTGCTCAGCGACGCCGACATCGTCAAGCTGGGCCGCTGGGCGGTGATCGTGGAGAACCACTACGGCCGGCCGATGGACATGGAATGGGCCAAGGACGGCATCACCCGTGAACTCTTCATGGTGCAGGCCCGCCCCGAGACCGTGCAGTCGCAGGCCAGCGGCACCCGGTTCACGGTCAGCCGGCTCACCGAGCAGGGGCCGCTTCTCATCTCGGGGGTGGCGATCGGCGACAGCATCGCATCCGGGGTGGCCTGCGTGATCAAGGACCCGGCCGACATCGAGAAATTCGTCGACGGCGCCATCCTGGTCACCGAGATGACCGACCCCGACTGGGTGCCGATCATGACCCGCGCCGCGGGCATCGTCACCGACCACGGCGGCCCGACCAGCCACGCGGCCATCGTCAGCCGGGAACTGGGCGTGCCGGCCGTGGTTGGAACCGGCACCGCCACCGACGTGCTCACGGATGGCCAGCTGATCACCATCTCCTGCGCCGAGGGCGACCAGGGTTTCGTCTACGAGGGCGGGCTCACCTTCGAGACCGAGGAGATCGACCTCGGTTCCGTGCCGAAGACCCGCACCAAGGTGATGGTCAACATCGCCAGCCCGGCCGCGGCCTTCGAATGGTGGCGGCTGCCCGCGGACGGGGTGGGACTGGCCCGGATGGAGTTCATCATCAACAACCTCATCCAGATCCACCCGATGGCGCTCGTGCACCCTGACCGGGTGACCGACCCGGTGGCACTGCGGAGGATCGCCGAACTCACCCGTGGCTACGGCGACCCGAAGGAGTACTTCGTGCAGGCGCTGTCGCTGGGCATCGCCAAGCTCACCGCGCCGTACTACCCGAACCCGGTGATCGTGCGGATGAGCGACTTCAAGACCAACGAATACGCGCACCTGATCGGCGGCGCCGGCTTTGAGCACTCGGAGGAGAACCCGATGCTCGGCTTCCGAGGCGCCTCCCGCTACTACGACGACCGCTACCGGGAGGGGTTCGCCCTCGAATGCCGGGCGATCAAGCGGGTGCGGGAGCAGATCGGCTTCGGCAACGTGATCGTGATGGTGCCGTTCTGCCGCACCACGACCGAGGCGGACAAGGTGCTCGCGGTGATGGCCGAGAACGGGCTGACCCGCGGCGACCACGGACTGCAGGTCTACATGATGTGCGAGATCCCGGCCAACGTCATCCTGGCCGAGCAGTTCGCCACCCGCTTCGACGGCTTCTCGATCGGCTCGAACGACCTGACCCAGCTGGTGCTCGGCGTCGACCGCGACGCCGAGGACCTCGCGGCCCTTTTCGACGAGCGCGACGAGGCCGTCAAGAGCATGATCAGCCAGGCGATCTTGAAGGCGCACGCCGCCGGGATCAAGATCGGCATCTGCGGCCAGGCGCCAAGCAACTACCCGGACTTCGCCGCCTTCCTCGTTCAGGAGGGCATCGACTCCATCTCGCTCAACCCCGACAGTTTCCTCAAGACGGTCAGCCACATCTCCGCCGCGGAGCGCCAGCTCGACACCGCCTGAGCGGTCGTTCCCGTCGTCGATGGGGCCCGTCGTCCCCGTCGTCGGTGGGACCCGTCGTCGGTGGGGAATCTGCTGTTTAAGTCACAGGTCGGCGAACACCGGCGGGGGCGCGCCGGCGGGAGCGCGTGCCGGGATGAGGGGCGATGGCCGGGTCAGGCGCCGGACTCGTCGTAGCGCTCGAGCAAGGCCTGCTCGTACTCGGCTTCGGCGGCGTCGGCCTCCGCCCTGGCCTCGGCAACCCGGGCGCTGATGGTGTGCTCGGCCTTCTCGATCCGCAGGACTTCTTCAGGGCCGGCGTTTGCGAGCAATTCCTCCAGGGTGTCCGGGTCGAGGTGGGTGGCCGCGATGGCATCCACCTCGGAGCGCAGAACCGCGGCCTTGCTCCGCAGGAGGCGCACGCGCGCGTCCCGGGCGAGCTGTCGCGGCGTGAGCCCGGTCGACTTGTCGGTGCCCTCGATCGCCTTCTCGGTGGCGGGCGTCCCGGTGCCGGTCTTGTCGGTGCCGTTCTTTTCGGTGCCGTTGTCGTGTTCTGCGTTGGTCATGGTGCCTCCCCGTTCGGTGGCAGCCTAGCGCGCGGGCCGGTCGCCGGAGTAGGCCAAAAGGCCCGGCTCCGAGCCGGCCTGGGCGCCGCGAGCGGCGGGCCGGGCAGGGGCGGGGCTGGGTGGGGCTGGGCTGGGGCGGGGCGAGGCTGGGTGGGGCTGGGCTGGGGCGGTCCGGGCAGGGTCAGGCCGCCGAACCCGGCGCCGCACCGGACCAGGCCGCGCCCAGGAGCGCGGCGAGGCCGTCAGCGGTCACCGGGCGCGGGTTCGACGGCGGGACCGCCGCGAGGATCAATTCAACCGCCCGGGGAATGTCGCTCTCCCGGAAGCCGAGCTCCCGCAGAGTGGTCGGGGCCAGCAGACGGTCCCGGAGCGCGACCAGCCCGGCCACGGCAGACGACGCGCCGAGCGCGGTCGCGATCTGCGCCTCGGCCGTCGGGGCGGCGGGCACGTTGAACGCGACCACGTGCGGCAGCACCACGGCGTGCGTCTCCGAGTGCGGCAGCCCGAACGTGCCGCCGAGCACGTGGCTGATCTTGTGATGCAGTCCCGAGCCGGTCGCCGAGAACGCGCCGGCCGCCAGATGGGCGCCGAGGAGCGCGGCCTCACGGCCGGTGAGGGAGCCGGGATCGGCGTCGACGGCAGGAAGGGCGACCGCGAGCATCCGGATCGCGTCGACGGCAACCGCGGCGGTGGCGGCGGTGGCGCCGGGCGCCCAGAGCGCGTCGACGGCGTGGGCGAGCGCGTTCAGCCCGCTCGAGACGCTGAGGCCGCGGGGGAGAGACCGGGTCAGCTCGGCATCGTAGATCACGACGGCCGGCAGCACCCGAGGGTCGACTCCGGTGGTCTTCAGGCCGCCGTCGACCAGGCCCCAGATCGCCGTGGTCTCCGAGCCGGAGTAGGTCGTCGGCACGGCCACGATCGGGAGCGGCCTCGCGGGGGAATCCCGTTTCGCGGCGCGCAGAGCGACCGCCTTGGCCAGGCCGATCGCCGAACCGCCGCCGATGGCCACGAGAGCGTCGACTCCGGCGTCCAGGGCCGCCTGGGTTGCGCGCTCGGCCAGCTCGACCGGCACATGCTGCACGACCTCGTCGAAGACGAGGGCCGGGCGGATGCCGCCGAGCACCCGCGCGGAGCGCTCCAGTTCGCGCCGGGTGCCGATCAGCATCGCCTGCCGGACGCCCAGCTCCTCCAGCACGGTCGGCAGCAGTTCCCCGGCCCGGCCGGTGCCGAACAGCACCCGCTGCCGGTCGGCCCGGTCCGAGTGGGCTGGGTCCGGCTCGGCCCGATACCCGAAACCGAACGGCCGGTCCGGTGCAGCGGGGTCCGCGGCTGCGCCCGGGCCCACGATGAGACCTTTCGGCGCGGGCATCAGCCGGCGGCCGGCCGGTGGCGGGCCAGCCAGGACCGGGCGGCGGCGACATCCGTTGCGGCGATGCCGTGCCCGCCGCCCCGGAGTTCCTGCTCGACCGCTGCTCCCCGCGCGGAGAGCGCCGCCGCGACCGTGTCGACGCTGGTCAGCGGGGCCATCGGGTCGGTGCGGCCATTGAGCAGCAGCACCGCGGTCTCGGAGAGGTCGGTCGTGAGGGTGCGGCCGTCGAGCGGAAACATGCCGGAGAACGCGATCACCCGGTTCAGAGCCTCCGGGTGTAGCAGCGCCGTGGCGAGGGCGATGTTGGCGCCGTTGGAGAAGCCGACGGCGACGATGGGGCGCTGGCCGAGGTCGTAGTGGCGACGGGCCCAGGCCAGGAAGCCGGCCAGCTCGGCGGCCCGGCGCACGACGTCGTCCACGTCGAACACGCCCTCGGACAGCCGGCGGAACCACCGGCGCAGGCCGCCCTCGGTGACCGGCCCGCGCGGGGAGAGCACGGTGGCGGCCGGGTCGAGGGCGTCGGCGAGGCCGAGGATCTCCTCTTCGTTGCCGCCGGTGCCGTGCAGCATCAGCAGCACGGGGTCGTTCGCCGAGGAAGGCTCACCCGCCCGGTAGACGTGGGTCCAGTCGGGGGCCGGCGGCCCGGCCGGGGTGTCCCGGCCGGGCGTGGGGTTCGTGTTCGCGGTCATCGCTACTCGGCGCCGGGGGTGGTCAGTGCCAGCGCAGGGTTGTTCTCGGCCGGCAGGGTGATCGGTGCGACGGCGTGCTCGATCTGGTCGCGGCTGGGCTCGAGCCACGGCGGCAGCTTGAGCGACCGACCGAGTTCGAGCAGCGGTTCGTCGATGTCGAAACCGGGGGTGTCCGTGGCGATCTCGAAGAGCACCCCGCCCGGCTCGCGGAAGTAGATCGAGGTGAAGTACTGCCGGTCGAGGATGGCCGTGACACCGTAGCCGCGGTCGACGAGCTCGGCCCGCCACTGCTCCTGGGTGGTCTTGTCCGGCACCCGGAACGCGATGTGGTGCACGGTTCCGCCGGCGGTGAGGCCGACCTGACCCTTCGGGTCGGCGATGATGTCGACGATGTTGCCCGCGGCGCCGTCGCCGGCACCCACCCGGATTCGGTCGCCGGTCTCGGAGAGAATGCGCATGCCGAGGTCACGGGTGAGCACCTCGACGGTGCCGGTCGGGTCGGCGACGGTGAGCACCGAGGAGTGCTGGCCGCGCACGGCGAATTCGGCGGGCACGGATGCCGAGTCCCACGGATTGCGCGGATCCACCGTCGACGACGCCACAAGGTCCAACTGCAGGCCGTCGGGGTCGCGCAGGGAGAGCCGCTCCTCATCCGAGGACCGGGAGACGAGCGTCGAGTCGACGCCGAGCGCCCTGAAGTGGTCTGCCCACCAGCCGAGGCTGCCGGCCGGAACCGAGAACGCCGTCGATGTCGACTGCCCGGAGCCGGGTCGACCGCTGGCGATGCCGGTCCACGGGAAGAAGGTGAGCAACGAACCGGGCCGTCCGGCGTCGTCGCCGTAGTAGAGGTGGTACGTGCCCGGGTCGTCGAAGTTGACGGTCTTCTTGACCAGGCGCAGGCCGAGACCCTTTACATAGAAGTCGATGTTGCGCTGCGGTGCACCGGCAATCGCGGTGACGTGGTGCAGCCCGGAGGTGCGCATGCTCATGAGGTCCCTTTCTGATGGTGACGCTGACTTTCATACAAACGCATGTTTCTTCGGATTCATTCCCGATTAGCCGATGAGCCGATGAGCCGATCAGCCATCCGACCGCGCCCGCCCGACTGTCACCCTTGTCCCGCTCTCACCCGAACTGGGCATTTCGCTCTCCGCCGAACGGGAGCAATATGGAAATCCAACTCTGATCAGGTAGGAGAGCGGGAGATGACTGACGCAGCGTCTAACGACTCCGGCGACAACTACATCCACGACGACGACGAGGATGCCGCCACCACCGACGGCTACGAGGTCTACAACCCGCCCGCCGACCGCTTCCTGACCGCGCAGATGTGGTGGATCGCCAGCGAACTGGTGCGCCGGCATCCGCACCTCCGCATCTCGGGGGTGGAGGTCGACGACGGCGCCCGGCTGCTGATCGTGCACGACGAGCAGAACGCGATGAGTATCCAGTGGGATCTCGTCGGCGGCTGCAAGTTCCTGGTCAACGGGATCGTGAACAAGATCAGCTGGATCGAGATGATGGCCGCCCTCAGCCCGCACGACATCGTGCGACGGATCGAGGTGGCGACCGGCCTCGGCATCCCGAAGACCCCGCCGGTCACGACGAAACGCGCGCTGACCTACCGCCTGATCGCCAGCGCCCTGGCCACCGCGACCAACGATCGGCAGGGCTGGTACGCCGTTCCGGCGCCGATGCTGCACGACGAGGACCCGGCCGAGCCGGGCTGCGACTACTTCCGCGGCTTCCCCTCCACAGTCGAGGCCCGCTCGCGCTACGTGGCGATGACCCTCGAGGAGTTCGACGCCGGCAATCGCAGCGTCTACTTCTTCCAGCCGTTCTGGGCGCTGCTGCGCGACCTGGACCCGGTCGCCATCTTCGACGCGGCGGGCGTGATTCACACGGTCCGAGGGGCGACCGAACTGATGCCGGTCTACGAGCGCACGCACCGCACCCTGTCGATCGCGACCGTGCAGGTGCTCGGGGCCTACCTGCCGTAGCGGCAGCCTGCTGATGCGTCCGGCGACGGATGCCGCTTCCGGTGATTCCCCGGGGTGCTAGTTGATGTTGCCGAACTCGGTGAGCTTCGCGTGCAGCGTCGAGTCGCTGGGCTCGACCACGTGCGTGCCGTCGGGGAACACGATCACGGGAATCCGGGTGCGGCCGCTGATCGCGTGGGCACGGTCCGCGCCATCGTCGACGCTCTCGAGATCGACGTAGTCGTAGTCGACGTTCAGCACATCGAGCAGCTTCTTCGAGCGGCGGCAATCGCCGCACCACTCTGCGCCGAACATCGTGATGCGCTGGGCGGGGGCTGCTGTCGGTGCTGCGAGTTCGGTCATCCGCCCATCCTAGGTGGACGCGGTGGGCGTTCTCTGGGCGCGACGAGTGTCGACCGTGCGCGCGCGACGACCGCCCCTCGGCCCAGGTGACGGAGCTCGTGGCGGACCTTGAGGAAGCGGGCGCACGTTCCTGAGCCTGTTGCTTAATGGGGTGCCCTTCGGGTCTTTTTTTGTGGGGCGTGTCGTTTGTGGGGCGTGATTCGGTGGTCTGGGAAAATGGTTCATGGCCCT